>CAWVTW010000008.1:0-24988 GCA_963933175.1 uncultured bacterium | reverse complement strand
ACATTTGCGGTTTTTTGTTCGCCATCCTGTACGAGAGATACGACTCGTAATGCTTCCATAATTGGAATATTCAAGTTATCCGAATTTGTATAAAGTGCATCCATATGAAGGGCAAGTATCTTCAAATTATATCCCACTTCTTCGGAGCGATATTCATCAATTATTTCATAAAATCGTTCTATATAGTAAGGTTCCACCCAATTACTTTCATGAGAGAATTGTTTTCGAACTTCTGCCCGATGATGAGATTTCAATTTAGAAATGGCTCCGTATGATCCATTGATAAAAGCGACCTTCTCTTCCTGTGAATAATCATTCCAAAAATCAGCGGGTGTTGATTCCTGTGCCCAGATTATGGTGGAAAATAATAGGAATAAAAATCGGATCATTTGTTCTTGCCTTTGAAATGGTTCACAATTGGTATTCGCCGTCCCACACCAAATGCCTTGGAAGAGACTCGAAGTCCTGGTGCAGCCTGCCGACGTTTGTATTCATTAATTTGAATTTTTCGATAAATAGAATTTACTAAATCAGAATCTGATCCATCATTAATTAATTCCGCCGGTGACTTTCTATCTTCCACAATGGCATCCACCAAGGGGCTAACCACATTGTAATCAAATGGATCAACTTGGTCCGGTGCCAATTCTGCTGATGGCGGTTTGGAGATGCTTCCTTCCGGAATTCGTCCCGGATTTTCAAAGTTCACCCATTTTGCCAGTGCATATACATCCGATTTACTCAAGTCGGAGATTACTGCTAATCCTCCACTCATATCGCCATATAAGGTACAATAACCCAATGCTAATTCAGTTTTATTTCCGGTTGATAAAACCATCCACCCAAATTTATTGGAGAGTGCCATCAAAAGAGTCCCCCGTGCTCTTGCCTGGATATTTTCTTCTGCAACATTGGGCTCCGTTCCGAGAAAATGGGGATGGAGTACTGTTTCTAATCCTTCCACAGCTTCCTGGATTGGGATAATCCGATAATCAATACTCAAATTATCTGCTAATGCCTGGGCATCAGATAAACTGTGATTACTTGAATATTTGGATGGCAAGGAGATACCATGAATATTTTCTGCACCCAAAGCATCGGCAGCAATTACAGCAACCAGAGCACTATCAATCCCGCCTGAGAGTCCTAAAACAGCTTCAGTGTGACCAGTCTTCTTAAAATAATCTGACACACCGAGACATAAAGCCCGGAACATTTTTTCTTCTCTTGGTTTCACTTTCAATTCCACAACATGATCTGACTCAAGATCAATCAAAACTAGATCTTCTTCAAATGCTTTACCTTGTCCCAGACAATCTCCGCGCGAAGAAAATGCCAATGATTCACCATCAAAGATCAATTCGTCTTGTGCACCCACCATGTTACAATAAATAAAAGGGAGTTTGGTCTCTTCTACTTTTTCCTGTATTAGATCTTTCCGCCTGAATAATCTTCCTTCATGATAAGGTGATGCAGAAATATTGATTAGTACATCTGCACCCTTATCTTTTTGTATTTGACTTACCTTACAATCATAATGATGATCCCAAAGGTCTTCACAAATTTGAACACCAAGATTAACCTGTTTCCCTTTAACTGGAATGGGAATCACTTTGGGTTCATCACCGCTAGTGAAATATCGTTCTTCATCGAAAACATCGTAGGTAGGGAGCAAAATTTTGTCTGTTGTAGATTGCAATTTCCCGTCAAAGCAAACTGCCGCAGAGTTGAATAATCTACCATTCTCTTTTCTAACAAATCCAAAAATCATTGGAATGGATGATACTGACGCAATCTCATTTAAATTCAATAAATTTTGGTCAACAAACCCGTCTTCCCAAAGTAAATCCTGAGGCGGATAACCACTTATTATTAACTCTGGAAATACAATAATATCTGCACTAAGACCAATGCTTTTCTTATAATACTTTAATAGAAGATTATGATTGTAATCAAAATCGCCAACGATGGGATTGATTTGGCAAATTGCGATCTTCATTTGAGAATTTCAAAGGAATTAAACTCATTTTCAGCAGGGAACCATTCTATACTTAACTTATCTACTTTTGCCAGCGGCGGGCCATTCTGAAGCCATCCAGTCAATTCTGTAAGATTATCTATATTCCCTTCAGCAATTATCTCTACAGCATTTGAAAATAAATTTTTCACCCAACCATTTAAGCCTAATTCCAATGCTTTAGCTTGAGTTTGTTTCCGAAACCAAACTCTCTGAACTTTTCCTGAAACCATCACATGTATTTTAAACATGATTCAATTCTTTTTTGAGTTTGGAAATTACATCTTCCGGCGATTCAGCTTGAATAACATTATTAATATCCCATGTTTGATACCCGATTACGGGTTTATCAAGTTGGAACGCATAAGCAATCTCACTCATAGTGCCGTATTGTCCAGAGATTGCGATTGCAGCATCACAGTTATATGCAAGTACTGCGTTTCGTGCAATATCCATGCCTGTGGCGATTGGTATTGTCAAGTAATCATTCCCTTCCTCCAATTCTTTCCCCTTGAGAATTCCAATAACCGTACCTCCTGATTTAGAAACACCTTTTGAGATTGCTTCCATGACACCTTTTCCACCCCCACAAAAAACAAGAAACCCTTCCTGAGCTAAAAGACGTCCAATTTCGACAGAATTTTCATACACTTCAGGTGTGATATTGCGGCCGCCAAAAACAGAAATTCTGCCATTAAATTCCATTAAGGTTCTAATCGGGTCATGGTTCTGGGAAATGGAATTGTTTCACGAATATGTTTCGTGCCACAGATCCAAGCCACAGTTCTTTCTAAACCTAGCCCAAATCCTGAATGTGGAACCGAACCGTATTTCCGGAGATCTAAGTACCATTTAAACGGTCCCATAGGCAAATCCTGGTGTAAAATTCTTTTTTTGAGAATATCGATGTCATCTTCTCTCTGACCTCCGCCAATAATTTCGCCATAACCTTCAGCAGCGATCATATCTACACCCAATGCAACTTTATCATTATGTTCATCTCGTTTCATATAAAATGCTTTAATACCAGCAGGCCATCGATGTATCATAATTGGTTTATCGAATTGTTCGGATAGAAGTGTTTCATCCGCCGAACCAAAGTCACTTCCATATTTAAAATTACTGCCCTTGTCATTTAAGATTTTCACAGCTTCATCGTAAGTAATTCGTGGGAATGGTGGTACCACAGCTTCTAATTTGGAAATATCCCGTTCCAATGTTTTTAATTCCGATTGACAATTTTCAAGGACATGCTGAAAAATGGATCCAACCAAGTTTTCCGCCCAAGTCATATTTTCATCCAGGTCCACATAAGCCATTTCTGGTTCTACCATCCAAAATTCAGTGAGATGTCGACGGGTTTTCGATTTTTCTGCACGAAAGACTGGACCAAAACAATAGCTCTTGCCAAAAGCAGCGGCACCCGCTTCCTGATAGAGTTGCCCACTTTGGGTGAGATAGGCCGACCGCTCAAAATAATCCACTTCAAAAAGCGTCGTTGTACCTTCTACTGCATTCCCGGTAAAAATAGGAGAATCAATTAATATAAATCCGTTGTCATCAAAGAAATCACGAATCGCTTTGACAATTTGATGACGGACACGCATTATTGCGTTTTGCCTTTTAGAGCGTAACCATAAGTGTCGATTTGACATGAGAAAATCTGTACCATGTTCCTTCGGAGAAATGGGAAATTCTTCCGTTACATGGTTTACTACATCAATCTCTTTGATCCCTAATTCGTACCCTCCAACCGACCGCGGTTCTTTCCGAACGATACCGGTTAAGACCACCGAGTCTTCTTGATTTAAATCTGGTTCCATTTCAAATGTATCATCGGTGGCTTCGCCTTTAACAACCACCCCCTGAAGTAATCCTGTACCATCTCTGAAAATGAGAAACCAAATTTTCCCTATATTCCTGGTGTTGTACACCCAGCCTTTCAATTGAACTTCTTGACCTTCATGCTCATGAAGTTGATTTATTGTAACTGTTTTCATTTTTTAATCGTATTCCTTTACCAAGTCGTCATAATATCGTTTAAAATATCTTGTGCAATTTTACGAACGGCAACCTTTGTTGCGAAAGCCCGCGGTTCACCAAATTCATCATCATCATCATTGTCAATTTTACCGTCATTATCATTATCAATGCCATCAGAACCGATATCGCCACTCAGTCCATAAGCACCAAATCCAGAGTAGGTTCCCTCCAACAAGTTCTTATCCTGTGACACATCATACCATTCTAACTTAACATCTATTTTATAGCGAAATTCTGAAACAGATTCCTGTTTACTGTAAGTATAAGGTCCTTCATTCACTTTTTTTACAGTACCTCGGAGAATGGAATGAGCTATATTTTCATCAGTAATGTTCAAAATACCAGCTTCAACAAATTCACCCAAAATCCCATCTGTGATATCCTCTGCTAATCCAAATTCAGCTGTTTCATTTTCCATAAGGGGAATGGCAATAGATTTAATATGGGGTGGAATGGAACCGGCCATTGAGTAGAAACCACATGAAAGAAGAAAAAAGAAAGATGACAACAGAAAAATATTTTTCATTCTATTTCTTGCGTTTGATCTTGGGCTCAAGGCCAAATTCTTCAATTTTCCTATATAATGTCCTTTCACTCATACCAAGAGATTTTGCAGTTTTCCGGCGGTTATTATTAAAATATCTTAATGAACGAGTTATAGCTTCTTCCTCCAAATTCTTAATAGATATATCACCGATGGCATCATCTCGAATCATGCGTTGACCATCTTCAGTAATTTCCATTGATTTTTCTGGAAGTGGTATACCATGCTCATTATGTTCCACAACCGGGAATGGGTTATTTAATTCAGGTGAAGGCACTTGTCCACTTATCATCATTTTCTGGATCATTTCAGTATCTTGTTTCAACATAAACAATTGCCGAAGAATTAAATCAATTTCTGCTTTATCGGTAGATTGATTCACCAAAACTGGTAATGCTAAATTGTGAACCGGATCCAGGGGTAAAACATCCGTCAATTCATCTTGTACCATTTCAGATGTTATTCTTTCTCCTCTTTTTAATACCAGTATTCTTTCAACAAAATGCTTTAATTCACGGACGTTCCCCGGCCATTCATATTGTTTTAAAACACGAATCCCTTCCGGCATGAATCCCCGATATAAAATATCGTTCGATCGTGTGAATTCTAGTGCGAATCGTTCTACCAAAGGTCCAATGTCTTCCACTCGATTCCGAAGTGACGGCACATCCACTGTCACCGTTTTAAGACGGTAATAAAGATCCTGTCGGAAATCACTTTTTTTTACCAATTCAGTCAAATTTTTATTAGTAGCGGCTATTATCCGGACATCTGTATATCTGGTTTTGGCTTCTCCTACTCGCATGAATTCGCCAGTATCTAAGACTCTAAGCAATTTAACCTGTGTTTCAAGAGGAGTTTCACCAATCTCATCGAGAAAAATGGTCCCTTTATGTGCTTCTTCAAAATATCCTTTCCGGTCTTCGCCTGCACCAGTGAATGAACCTTTTTTATGTCCAAATAATTCGGATTCAATAATACCTTCTGGAATGGCACCGCAATTCACTATTATTATGGGCTCATTATTCCGCTTGCTACTTTTATGAATGGCTTTTGCCACTACTTCTTTCCCCACACCAGATTCACCCGTAATGAGAACAGAAATATCCACCGGCGCCACTTGAGCAATCATTTCCAAAACCTGGAGAATGGCGTCCGAAGTTCCGATAATCCCGGATTGTTTTTGAAGTCTGTCCATGTCAATCATGACATTATTCCTATTTTGATCATTTATAAACATCCCAAGTTGTACGAATCAGCGTATCCAGATCAGAATATTTCGTGGACCAACCCAGTACTTTATTCGCCCTATTTGATACTGCAACTACTGTAGCGGGATCACCTGCCCGTCTTCCAACAATATCAAACGGAATGTCTTTTCCGGATACTTCTTTTGACTTGTTGATTACATCCAGAACAGAATGTCCTTCCCCGGTTGCCAAATTCACTAATAGATCCTTATCATTTTCTGAAATATAATTCAGTGCTTTCCTATGGGCTATGGCTAAATCGGATACATGAATATAATCACGAACTCCTGTTCCATCATGGGTGTCATAATTGTCTCCAAAAACCTGTACTTTTTCTCGTATCCCGGCTGCTACTTCCATAGCAATGGGAATCAAATTTAGGGCATTTCTTTCTCTCCCTTTGATGCGTCCTTTAATATCATACCCGGCAGCATTGAAATAACGTAGAACTCCAAATCTGATTCCTTTTAACTCACTGAACCATTTCAGATTTTTTTCAACTTGCAATTTGGTCTCACCATAATAACTGATCGGTTCGGTAGGATGGTTTTCATCAATGGGAATATACTCAGGATTACCATAGACGGATGATGTGGATGAAAATACAAATCTTTTTATTCCATGCCTGTCGCAAGCATTCAAAAGATTGATTGTACCGATTAAATTATTATGGGCATATTTAGCAGGATTTGTCATGGACTCTCCTGCCGCTTTCCAAGCGGCTAAGTGGATAATGCCATCAAATCCAACAGACAACACTGAATCCAAATCAGAATCTGAATGCGTGCTCCCTTGCACAAATATCGACCTTGGATCAATATTTTCTTCCAATCCAAGGGACATATCATCTAAGATGGTAACATCATGTCCTTGATCAATTAATTCATAAACAACATGAGAGCCAATGTATCCGGCACCACCTGTGACTAATATTTTCATGATACAGTTATCCCTAAATCTTTTTCAAATTCATCAATTTCATCCCTAATCTTTGCCGCTTTTTCAAATTCTAGTTTTTCTGCTGATTCCAGCATGGCTTTTCGTAGTTCTATTAAGATCATCTGTTTTTCTGTTTCCGGCAGATGATCTTTATCGTATCTCGGGACATAAACTTCATCCACATGCCGCATAGAATCTGCAACAGCAGTGGAGATTAGGATCTCATCAACAGATTTATAAATTGTTTTTGGTGTGATTCCGTGTTTTTTATTGAATTCTGCCTGAAACTTTCTTCGCTGCTTGGTGGTATCCACAAGATGTTGCATGGCTTCCGTGATTTTATCTCCATAAAGAATAACGAGTCCTTCTATATTCCGTGCCGCCCGCCCCGCAACCTGGAGTAATGAAGTTTTTGACCGCAGAAATCCTTCTTTATCCGCATCCAATACTGCCACCAAACTCACTTCTGGCAAGTCCAATCCTTCCCGTAGCAAATTGATTCCAACCAGTACATCAAACTCACCCAGCCTTAAATCTCGCAAGATTTGAACTCGTTCCAACGTAGCAATGTCAGAATGAAGATAGCGAACCTGGATATTAAGTCCTGTCAAATAATCTGTTAGATCTTCCGCCATTCGTTTTGTGAGAGTTGTCACGAGTACGCGTTCTCTCCGTTTGGCTCGATAACGAATCTCTCCCACGAGGTCATCAATTTGACCACGTGTTTCCCGAATATCCACTTCAGGATCCAGCAACCCTGTGGGCCGAATAATTTGTTCTACCACAACACCTTTGGTCAGTTCCAGTTCTCTATGGGAAGGTGTTGCCGAGGTAAATATAATTTGTTTTTGTGCTTTAAAAAATTCATCATATTTCAGAGGGCGATTATCAAGTGCACTAGGAAGACGAAATCCATGTTCCACCAATGTTTCTTTTCGTGCCCTGTCTCCATTATACATTCCCTGGATTTGAGGAAGTGTCACATGGGATTCATCCAAAATTGTGAGCGAATTATCAGGGAAAAAGTCCTGTAAGGTATAAGGCGTGTCTCCCGGTGCTCGATCTGCAAAGAATCTGGAATAATTTTCGATTCCCGAACAATAACCAAGCTCAACCATCATTTCAATATCAAAATTGGTTCGCTGCTCCAACCGTTGAGCTTCCAATAGTTTATTGTGATTTCGAAGAAAGTCCAACCTGTCCGTCAATTCCTGGCGAATCTCACCAATCACTCGCAATGTGGTTTCTTTATCGGTGACAAAATGTTTTGCCGGGAAAATGACTGCTGTATGAATAGTTTCCTTGATTTCACCTGTTAATGAATCAAATTTTGTGATAGAATCCACATCCGTTCCAAACATCTCAATCCGGATGCATTCATCTTCATAGGCAGGAAAGACTTCAATTACATCACCTCGAACACGCACATTCCCCCGTTCTAAAACTTTATCATTTCTAGAATAATGAATATTAATTAAAAGGGATAGAAATTTTCGTCGATCTAACTGTTGACCAGTACTCACTGTGACAGAGCCTTTTTTATATTCTTGCGGTGACCCAATCCCGTAAATGCAGGATACAGAACTAACCACAATTACATCTTCTCTAGCCATGAGTGAACTGGTAGTTTTGAGACGCAATTTGTCAATTTCCTCATTCACGGACATATCTTTTTCAATAAATGTATCTGTGACCGGTAAATAAGCTTCCGGTTGGAAATAATCGTAATAGGAAATAAAAAATTCTACCGCATTATTTGGAAAGAGTTGTTTGAATTCACCATATAATTGTGCCGCTAAAGTTTTGTTATGACTCATGATCAAGGTGGGTTTTTGCACCGCCTGAATCACATTTGCCATAGTAAAAGTTTTCCCGGAACCAGTAACACCTAATAAAGTCTGGTATTCATCACCATGGTTTACGCCCTTCACCAATACATCAATGGCTTGAGGTTGATCCCCTTGTGGCGTAAAATCTGAATTAATTCTGAACTCTGCCATAATGTCTAATTTACGGACTATTCCTGACGAGGGTCAATGGCAGACATTATAAAGATTAAGATATATATTTTAGAATTAAGAATTGGATGGATTATAGTAATTTGTGAGATATAACTAGTAAATGGGTTATGAATGATTGGTTGAATCAAGTGGAAATGGTTAGTGAGTAAAATTATATCATAACACAATGTACATTAATACTAATCCAAAAAATCTACCATTATAACATGACACTATTAATGATTCTAATTATTAGGCTAATCCGTAGAAGGGGCAGAATTAAATAGCACTAATTACTCATGATTATGTCAGATAAGAGCAGTAAATCACTAAGAGTTAATGCATTATCAAAGTCTACATTTGCCGCACAATATTCAACTGGTGTGGGTTCATCCCATTCTAAAATAAATTGCATTGTTTTAATAATATCCATTACATTGATTACTCCATCCATGTTAGGATCACCTATTGGGCATTCCCCGCCTTCTAATTCCACCAATATTGAAACGGGTACACTGAGTGAATCATTGTCCACCAATCGAGTGATCATAGTATATTCGTAAGAATTTCCAAGTAAAACCAGACTATCATCGTATGAGGAGTCAATAAACGATAATGATTCTAATAAACTCCCATCTCTGTATAAATCATTCTCAAAGTTGGGAATTGATTCCCCACCAAAAAGTGTTCCTGGATTTTCCCAATTTAAATGGACCATTATTCCATCAGATCCATCTCCATTAAAATTAGTAACAGGATTCGGATCTAAAGAATCGGATGCCATAAATTCAGAAACTATTATAGCTGTATTGTATAGGTTAAGTCGACCTCCGGATACAGTAATATTTTCTAAAGCGTTAATTTCATCAGTTCCATCCAAAATCATATTTTTTAAAACAAGTGTACCTTCACCTGGGTTCTCTTTATGAAATTGACTAAAACTGGCTGTCATGACTGCATGAAAAAAACCGATGGCACCAGCTACATGTGGTGTGGCCATACTCGTTCCTGAGAGACTGGATGTAGACCCATTACTATACGTTGATAAAATACTGCTACCCGGTGCACCCAAATCAATCGATTCTATACCATATCCGGCAGATGCTTTCTGGTCATTTCGAGTTGTATTAGTAACTGTAATAAGAAAATCACTTGTACATCCTGTAGGCACATCCCCAATGCTATCTACATTTTGATTTGCATTAATTGTTGCAGCAGCACTCAGAATGCCTGCTTCCCCCATAGCGGTATATGCTTCATCCCATAAGGGGTAACTCCCTGATGTACAATCAGCAAAATCAATTCCAAAGCTGGAGTTTGTTGAAACGACAAATGCGCCTTCTGCTCCATTTGTTTCATTGTATAAAACCCGTTGATCCAAAACATATCCATAAGCTTCTAAAACTATAGATGTTGTTCCAGTAGAACCTTCAATGATCATTAATTTTACATTCCAGTTCACACCAGCGACCATATTACCGTTATTCCCTTCTGCACCTACAATCCCTGCCACATGGGTTCCATGACCATCTGATGAAATATTCCCGTTGGAGTTAAAAGCATTCCATCCATTCACATCATCCACATAGCCATCATTGTCATCATCAATATTATTCCCTGGGATTTCATCAATATTCACCCAAAGGTTGTCATCTAAATCAGTGTGAGATAACATGCAACCGCCATCAACAATAGCAACTACGATATCATCGCCGATTGCATTAGCCCCACCAGTTGTAAGACTCCATGCTTCCGGTGCATCAATATCTGCATCTTCCAATCCGCCGGATTGTCCCGTATTATGCATGCCCCATTGGGAATTGAAACTGGGATCATCTGGGAAGGTTTGGCGCTGTGAGATATAATGATCAAACTGGGCATTTTGAACCCATGGATTTTCAGAGATTTCCTTCAACGCTCTTTCTGTTGTTACAGATCGATCCACAACTTTGACTAAATAAATATTGGCACGTTTCATTAGGGGTTTTACAATTTGATATTGAGATATATCCAATCCGATTTTCAATTCATCCATCGTAACGCCGGTTTTGCTCTGAATTAGAATATTTCCAGGAGCATATTTTTGTGCAATCAATCCAGTAATTATTAAAGTTATAGTGAGATATATTTTCATCAAGTCACCTTTAGGGTAATGCTTTTATAATTAGTACGGGAATTTGACAAAATTTGCTCATGGTTTATTTTGGGATTTTAAAAATGCTAAAGCAACTTTTTGTATTTCTTCACATACTTTCACAGGAATTCCTGTTTCTCCGTTTATTACTTCCGGTGTGGATTGGACCATAGATTCCAAATTATCAAATGTTAGAAGTAATTTCTCAAGCCGTTTTTTACCCATTCCAGGAATTTCTGAAAAAATAGATAATACCATATCTTTATTTCGTTTCTGTCGCTGAAAAGTGATGGCAAATCGATGAGCTTCATCCCGAATTCGGCGCAGTAAAATTAAACCTGGACTTTGTTTATGTATGGATTGAGCTTCTGGATTTCCAGGCACAAATACTTCTTCCAGCCTTTTAGCCAATCCAATGACCGGAATGTAATCTAACCCTAATTCTCTTAAGGCCGATACCGCCATACTAAGTTGCCCTTTCCCCCCATCTATTAAAATAAGATCCGGGTATGGTTTTTCTTCTTCTTTTAACCGTTTATATCGACGATATACCACTTCTCGCATAGCAGCAAAATCATCGATTCCTGATACTGTTTTTACATTAAATTTTCTGTATTCAGTTTTTCTCGGTTTTGCATCTAAAAAGTAAACCATAGAAGCCACCGTATTGGTACCGCCAAGATGGGAAATGTCAAATGCTTCAATACGTTTGGGTGGAACATCCATATTCAAATCTTCCTGAAGTTGCGAAAGCATTTTTGGAATTTGTTCTTTCATCTTTTTCCGTTTTATGATCCATTCACCCAAGAGCAATAGTGCATTTTGTTGAGTGATTCGTAGTTCCTTTGCCTTCTCGCCTTTTTTCGGATATAAAAAATGAATTGCACCTTTACGTTTTTCTTTCAACCAACTAATCAAATCTTTTTCATTTACAGGAATCAAATGAAGTGAGATTTCTTTTGGAATAAAATCACTATCCATATAGAAACGTGAAATAACTGTCTTAAGTGTAGCATCGTCATTTTCATCTAACCCCTGGAGAGAAAGTTTTTCTCGACTAAAAATTCGTCCATTACGAATTCGAATAATTACGGCAATGCCTATATTCTCTTCTCGTGCCAATGCGATCACATCCCTTTCCTCAAAATCAGTTGCAACGTGGCTTTGCCTTTTTTTGAAGGAACGAATAGCATCTAATTGGTCCCTGTACATGGCTGCCTCTTCATATTGTTGATTTATGGAAGCTTGATTCATAAGTTCGACTATATGGGATTCGGTCTTTTTAGTTTTTCCTTTCATGAAATCTTCAATACGATCTACCATTCTCAGGTAATCATCTTGAGAAACAAGCCCTTCGCAGGGACCTTCACATTTTTTAATATGATAGTCTAAGCAAATAGATACTTTTTTCTCTTTAACCACTTGTTCATCCAGGTAAAAACTGCAACTTCGTATTGGAAAAACTTTATGAAGAGCCTTGAGTGTCATCCGTAGGCGCCCCACGTCAGTAAAGGGACCATAATATTTGGATCCATCTTTAACTATTTTTCTTGTCAATAACACCTGTGGATAAGGCTCGTTTGTGATGCGAATAAAGGGATACGTTTTGTCATCTTTTAAATCAATATTATATTTGGGGCGATGCGTTTTTATAAGATTTGCTTCTGTCATTAATGCTTCAACTTCATTCCTAACCACAATCCATTCAAGATCAGCAATAATTCTCACTAACGATATTGTTTTTGCGCGTTGGTGTTTTTTACTTTGGAAATAAGACCTTATACGATTTCGAAGATTTTTGGCCTTGCCAATATATATAATATTTTTATCAGAATTAAAAAACTGGTACACCCCGGGATAGGTTGGAATTCGCTTCAGTTTCTCCTGCACTATTTCATTCATGACCATATGAAATTACACAATTTAGTTAAAGAATATTTTCTCAGTTTTTATGTAAAATTCCGAGTATCCAAATTCAATAATTTTTCTTATAATCAATCGATATTATTATAAATCTTCTGGATATTTCAATTAAAACCCATTTTTTAATAGTTGTAATAAATGAAATATTTTATTTGGTTTATATAAGATATGATGGCTATTCTTCATTGTTAAGATTTTCATTGATAAATGGTAATCCAACCAATAATTATAATAATTAAAGATATTCTGCCAAAACCTATGTATAAAAACCTATTTGTCATTATGCTATCTATTTGTGTTATACTCACGGCACAAAGTAATAATAGCTCTAAAGAACGGAGAGTCTACCGTACCCAAACCGGCACTGTTATTAAGGCACCAAGCCCGCTATTTAAGAAAAGCGAAAAAAAATCAAAAGAAACCTATAATGAGAAAACTCAGGCTCAGGTTCAGTTAGAACGAGCTCAGGTTCAGTTAGAGCAGCTGGGGTCTCAATATAATACTCGGTTAGAAAATCTTTCATCGCAAATAGATCTCCTCCTTGAAGAGCAATCCAAAAAACGCCCGACTGATACTATTTTTGTTTATACAACCATATATGATACAACAACGTCCCTAGATACAACATATATCTATACCAATGCAACAACAACCGTATATGATACAATAATCATTATTGACAGCCTTCATATCAATCACTATGATACTACCACCATTGCTCATACAAACTATGACACTATGGTTGTGCTAGATACAAGTTATTTTTACACCTATGACACAACAGTTGTCAGGGATACCGTTTGGGCATTTGCATTTGATACCACCGTTTTTTACGATACAAGTTGGGTCTTTGCTTATGACACAACGGTAATTCGAGATTCACTATGGTTATATGCCTTTGATTCCACTGTCGTTTACGATACACTAGTCATTACAAATAATGACACAGTATCTATTCATACATATTCCAGTAATTTTCCCACAAATTTCACTCCAAATATGGTTGACCAAAAAATATCAGCTTTTCCTAAATATAAAACACTTGGAGATGCACTCCGTGCTAGAGACTCGGGTGATAATTCCGCACAAGGATGGATCAACCAAGCTTTAAATGCGGCTGGTGGTGATTGGAAACGTGCTGAAAAGGAATATTTAAAACTTCAAGAGATTTACTCAACTGCACTAGTTCAAGCTATCACCAAACAATCAACAGGTTCGAATTATATGGGGCCAGATATGAAATACAACTCCATAATCTTTGATACATTAAAAGTTTTAACCTTTGATACAACTCTTGTCCAAGATACCATAAGAAATCTTGTAAAACAAACTTACTTGAAATACGACACCACTGTTGTTAAAAAATCCAAAGATGTCATTAACTTCGTGACGCCTCCAGGACATGAACTTATTCTAAAATATCATTCCAATGGGAATGTAAAAGAACGTGGTTTAATGAAAGCTTCTAAACGAAATGGTGATTGGATTTTTTACGATATTAAAGGAAGAGAAATTCGTAGGACTAGCTATGCTGATGGAGAGATAAAAAAAGATAGAGACCTTAATGAAGGGACTGATAAACAGCAAAGCAAAAAAAAGAAAAAGAAATTTTGGTATCCCAGAAAGAAAAATTAACTCCTATATAGATATATACAAAATTGGCTAAAAAATATTAGCTAACTGGGTTTTTCAGCCAATTCTACTAATACACCACCTGTTGATCTAGGGTGAATAAACACTACTTTTAATCCTTCTGCACCTATGGAATAATTGTCTGTCAAAACATGTATGTCATTTTCTTTAAGTTCTTTTATTGCGTTTTTTATATTTTTTACTTCAAAACATACATGATGAATACCAGGCCCATGTTTTTCTATGAATTTTGCAATGGTAGAATCAGGATTTGTTGACTCCAGAAGTTCAATTTTACCTTTTCCAGTATCATAAATATCCGTAGTAATACCTTGGTCATCAATCACTTCAGTTGATTTTTGATCGATATTCAAAATATGCTTCCAAAATGGTGCATCATTTGCCAAGTCTTTTACCGCAATGCCAAGATGTTCTATTCCAAGTATTTTCATAATTTATTTCAATATAGATTTCGCATGGATTACAAAATATTATTTATAATAAATTTTCCGAACCAGAATTTAAATTGATTCCTAAACCATTACTATTTGGTAGAACCAACTTTCCATCTATCACTTTTACACCGAGGTATGGATCATTATTAATCAACAAATTCCCATCCAAATCAACCTTATCAACTTCTCCAGCCAAATGGGCGGCGGCGGTTATACCTACTGATGATTCTACCATACATCCCAACATGATCTTTAAATCATAAAACCGTGCCAAGTTGATCATCCGCTTTCCTTCTTCTAAGGACCCGCATTTCATAAGTTTGATATTGATTCCATCAAAAGCAGTGCTAATTCGTGGAATATCAGCCGAATCCAGGCTGTTTTCGTCCGCATAGATATCAAGAGGTGATTTATCCTTTAAAGCAGCGCTATGATCCAATTGGTCCGCTGGAAATGGTTGTTCCACAAATTCTACATTCTGGTCTGCTAGCCATTTTGTAAAACCTAAGGCAGTCTCCGGCTCCCAACCTTCATTGGCATCAATACGGATAACTTTATCAGTGTGCCGTCTTATCTCAGTCATTATCTCTTTATCCATTTTAGGTGTCCCCAGTTTTACCTTTAAAATATGGTACGGATCAGCTTCATCAATTTTTTGTCCTATCTCATCCAATTCTCCAATCGCAATTGTAAAACTGGTGATGGGCATTTTATCCATTTTTATATTAAGTAAATCAGATACCGGTTTTTCACACTTTTGTCCCCACCAATCCCAAAGTGCCATGCTGAAAGCAGCTTCTAATGCTTTTACTTCTTTTAATTGGGGTAATATAAAATTCCAAATTTCATCGCGATTAGAACAATCTACAGGTAGTTTAATCTTTTGCTTTAATATGGAAAGAATTCGCTCTGTTGATTCGTTATATCGTAAAGATGGAGCAGCTTCTCCTCTTCCAATAATTTCACCATCTTTAATGAAAATATAGACAATATCGTACCAATCATAGGCACTTCGAGAAATACCAAAGGTGTGATTCAACTTAATCCGATATGTGGTAAAAGTCAGTTCCATTCGTCAATTACTTTTACAATGGTTTCAACCATATCCCGTCCACCAAATCGAATTAGATCTGTAACAGGCATTCCATAACGATTCTGGGCAGAATTGCAGGTTTCCATGGCCAAGTCATCATGTAATTTTAACGTAAGATAATTCATTCCTAAAAACTTAGATTCTTTAAATGGCTTCATGAGATCAATGTGAATATCCATTAAATATGTTAAATCTGGAAATGGGTGGTTGGATACATCTAAGTCTCGCCCTGGCTCATGGGTTAAAATCATAAAATCGGGCATACAGCCATGAAGTAATCCCAGCGTTACACCGGAATAAAGCATATTGTTTAGTGCGCCTTGTCCTTCCACTATAGCCAATTCTGTATCATTTGGAAGTTGATCTAAACAATATTCGATCTCGCCTGCCATAAAATCCGAAATAACTGCATCAATAGGTACCCCATTTCCTGATAATAAAATTCCGGTTTGACCTGTCCCAACAAATTCAACTTTTCGGGATCGTTTTTTAAGTGCTTGATATATCTCCCATGCAGTAGTCATTTTCCCCGTATCACAATCAGAACCCACAATGAGTAAAACAGGGAATTTTCGGTTTTTCCAGGATCCTTTCGGGAAATGTGGTGGTATGGGTGGACGGCGTAAATCGGTTAGTGTTAAACCCCTATCACTGGCTAGTTTAAAAATTTCCGGGTCATCGTTCAAAAACACATGCATTCCAGCAATAATGTGACACCCTGATTGAATAGCTGCTATTATTTCTCTACGGTAATCATCATTTAATACACCACCTTGGGGTGCACTGCCAACAACGACATGAGTAGGTGAATATTTTTTTGACTCATCAAAGGTGGACACGCAGGGAATATCACCACCCCAGCCAAGGATATTTTCTACAGTTTGGTCTGCTTTTTCGGGATCGATGACACAAACAACTTCATCCGGGCGATAGCGGACAAGCATATTCCCCGTTTTGCTCTCAATATAATTAAATGACCCTATGGCCAAAATTGCGTATCGCAGCATTAAGATCGAAAATTAGCTTTTCTTTTCTCTACAAATGCGGTGAGCCCTTCAATTGTTTCATTCGTCCCGAATAGATCACTAAATGCTTCAACTTCCAAATTCAATCCTTCAATGAGTGAATGTCCGGCAGATTCATTGATACAATGTAATGATTCAGCCACACAATTGGGACCATTACCTAAAACAAGTTTTGCAAATTTGATCGCTTCCTTCATCAACTCATTTAAAGGAAAAACCTTATTGGCTAATCCGATTCGGTGAGCTTCGTTGGCATCGATCAAGTGTCCACCGATGATGAGTTCTATAGCATTGCCTTTTCCCACAATCCTTGGCAACCTCTGTGTACCTCCCCATCCAGGAATGAGCCCTAATTTCACTTCCGGTTGGGCAAACATAGCATTTTCGCTAGCAAATCGAATATGGCATGCAAGGCTAATCTCACACCCTCCTCCAAGAGCAAAACCATTCACAGCAGCAATAACCGGTTTTGGAGAATCTTCGATTGTCATGGTTACTTCCTGACCCAACTTGCCAAAGTCCAAGGCTCCTTGGGTATCTAATTGCTGCATAAGCTTAATATCTGCACCTGCAATGAAGGCTTTTTCTCCTGCTCCAGTCAAAATTATAACACCAACATTCTCATCTGCAATATAGTCCTTCACTGCTTGATCCAATTCACGGAGTACCTGAGGATTCATAGCATTTAGTACATCTTGACGATCAATAGTTAGAACCCCAACTTGGTCTTTTATTTCTCTTTTAATAAACATTAATTTTCTTATTTCCAAAAAGTTCGACTAAAGAGCACCATTACGGTGAAAATTTCTAAACGTCCTAATAGCATGCAAAATGTAAGTACCCATTTCCCCGGATCAGATAGTAAGGCATAATTATCGGTCGGACCAAAAGAACCTAACCCTGGACCGATATTCCCCATAGCAGATGCTGCGGCACCAATAGCCGTTTCGAGATCCAATCCCAATGAAGATAATACAATCGTAGACACCATAAATGCGGACATGAAGAACAGGAAAAAGCCCAATGTATTTCTAACCACATCTTCTTTGATTAGTTGTTTCCCTATTCGAACGGGGATCAGTGCCCTGGCATGCAGCATCCGACGTGTTTCTAATCCTGCATACTTTACCAATAGCATACACCGAATAACTTTCATCCCTCCGCCTGTTGAACCGCCCATTCCACCCACAAACATTAATGTAAGTAGTATTGTCTGAACAATCACTGGCCACAATTCATAATCAGCGGAACTAAATCCTGTTGTTGTTAAAATGGAAATAGTTGTAAATAGTGATTCTCGAAAATTCAAATGAGAGAATTGATCATTTTGTAATGCGACTGCTACAAAAATAACAAAAGTCACAATGATTCCACCACCCAGGTAAACTAAAAATTCCCGATCATTTATATAAGATTTCATATTGCCACTGATAGCTCGAAAATGAAGTGAAAAGTTGACCCCGGCCAAAAACATGAAGAAGATAATAATATAATGGATCAAGGAACTATCATAATGCCCTATACTCGCATTTTTTGTCGAGAATCCTCCAGTTGGCATGGTGGTAAGTGAATGACAAATTGAATCAAATACATCCATGCCAGCTACCATTAAGGCAAAGGCTTCTAGCACCGTAATTCCAACATATACAATCCAGAGGAACTTAGCTGTCTCCCGTACACGAGGTGTAATCTTATCTGCCACCGGACCCGGTACTTCTGCTTTAAATAACTGGACTCCCCCAACACCCAGTAACGGAAGAATTGCAATATAAAATACCACAATTCCCATACCACCAATCCACTGGATAAATGACCGCCAAAATAAAATACCATGAGGAAGGCTTTCAACGCCATTGGGTAAATTAGGCAACGTTATCGTATTTCCAATAATAGATGCGCCCGTCGTGGTTACACCTGACATTGATTCAAAAAATGCATCTGTTATATTGGGAATTGCACCGGAAAAGTAAAATGGCATAGCACCTGCCACAGCTGTGATAATCCATGAAAAAGTAACAATGGCATAACCATCCCGATTGGTCAAGGGCCTTTGGTGCCTTGTCATAAGCCAAATCGGTGAGCCAATTCCAATACAAATCAAAGCCGAATATAATAATCCATTCAAATCTGATTCACCGTATCCAAGAGATATAAAAATAGGCACAACCATTGTTATGCCTAAAATTGAGAGAAGCGCCCCGAGAATATTTAGGAGTGGTTTTAATCTCATGAGCCGAACAATTTCTTCAGTTTACTAATAGCTTTTGGTTTCGCAAAAACTAATGCTGTGTCATCATCAGTAAGGATTGATGAACCATGGGCTATTCGAATTTTGCCATGATGGTTAATCATCCCAACGATACTGTCTTCAGGAAATTTCAATTCTTTTAATGGTCGCTGGGTAACAAGGCTTCCTGTAGCAGGTTGAAATTCAATCACATCCACTTCTATTTCATCAAAAGTAACAACGGGAATTTCGGTCACATCTGTATGGAGCTCTTTTAAAATAGAATTAACAGTGGACAGATTTTTACTGATGACAGCCCCAACTCCAATTTCTTGAATTGTGGGAATATATTCCGTGGTCGAAATATGGATAATGCTCTGTTTTGCTCCCAAATGTTTAGCAAGAAGTCCGGCGATTAAATTGGTTTTCTCATTTTCTGTGACTGAAATGAAACTATCCACATCCTGAATATTTTCTGATTTTAAAAATTCAATATCAGTTCCATCGCCGTAAATGATCATGGATTCATCAATGCTATGAGAAATCTGTCCGGCCTTGGGTCTACTATTTTCCACCAAACGAACATTAATTGAATCATCGGGTAACTCTTTTGCCAGTGTACGCCCCATCTTGGAACCACCAACAATCATAACCCGGTGCGTTTCGGTCACTTCCTTGGATAGTAATCCCAATAAATTTTCAATATCTTCAGTCTTAATAATGAAATAACCGATATCACCTTTTTGAAATGAAAAATCTGCCCAAGGAACGATTGTTTCCTGCCCTCTAAGTACTGCAATCACTCCAAACCTAAAATGACTGTTTCCCAGAGATATTTCACCCAACGGTTTTCCTATTAAATTTTCACAATCATCATTAATATTGAGACCCAGCATAGTAAGGCGGCCCGCTTCAAAATCCATTACCTGGACTGCATAGGGATGTTTCACCAAACGCATGATCTCTTCACAGGCAGCTTTTTCAGGATGGATCACTACATCCACTCCGAATTTTTCAGGACGAATAATTGAATCATGGGCAGTGTATTGTTGATTCCTGAGCCGGGCAATAATTTTGTTTGCTCCCAGTTTATGAGCCTGTTGGGATGCAATCAGGTTTACTTCATCAACACGGGTAAGGCACAATACGTAGTCTGCTTCACCTACATGAGCTTCTGTTAGTATTTTTGGACTAGCGCCATTCCCCTCAACAACAATAACGTCCAAGTTTTCCGAAGCACGTCGACATTTGAACGGGTCAATGTCAATAACTGTTATATCGTAATTTTCTTCGCTTAAAGCTTTAGCGACGTGGAACCCCACTTCGCCACCACCAATTATTATTACTTTCATACCTTGTTACTCTTAAATAATATGATAAAAAATTACTTCATTTCTCCATAAATAAAAGCAATTTATACTGTTGGATTTTTCCGCCAAATATTGGCACCTAGAGACCGAAATTTCTCTTCAATCTGTTCATATCCACGGTCGATGTGATAGACACGGCTTACTTCAGTTCTTCCTTTAGCTGCTAACCCAGCAACAATTAACGATGCACTGGCTCGAATATCAGTGGACATGACAGGTGCACCAACCAATTCATCCACACCGCGGACAAAGGCTGTATTATTTTCTACTTTAATGTTGGCACCAAAACGATTGAGTTCAGGTACATGACTGAAGCGATCATGATAAACAGCGTCTGTAATCATGGATGAGCCCTTAGCCAATGACATCAGTGCTACCCATTGAGCTTGGAGGTCGGTAGGAAATCCGGGATAAACAGCCGTGGTCATATCCACGGGTTGAATTTTGTCGGCTTGTGCGATTGTAACCGAATTGCTGGTGGTAGAAACATTACAACCAGCCTCTTTAAAGTTTAAAATAACAGAATCCAAATGTTCCGGAATTACACCATTTAAAGTAATCTCTCCCAATAACGCACCTGCAGCTAAAAAGGTGCCAGCCTCGATTCTATCTGGTATCACGTCAATATCTGCAGAACGTAATGTTTCAACGCCATCAATGGTGAGCTTCGTGGTGCCAATGCCCCGAATACAAGCGCCCATGGTATTTAAATATTCACAGAGTTGAACAATTTCAGGTTCACGGGCAGCATTCTCGATGATCGTAGTTCCCTCTGCTGTCGCGGCAGCCATAGCTATATTGCCTGTTGCGCCCACAGATGGAAATTCAAAATTGATTTTGGTTCCTTGGAGACGTTTTGCTTCGGCAATAATATATCCACTTTCCAAGGTGATTTTAGCACCGAGTTTTTCTAATCCTTTGAGATGGTAATCAACCGGTCGCGGGCCCCATGCACATCCGCCGGGCAAAGAAACTTTTACCACACCAAACCTGGCGAGAAGTGGACCTAGTACATAAAAGGAAGCACGCATGGTTTTCACCAGATCGTAAGGCGCTTCCGGATTGTTTACGGTGCTTCCATCAATTACTAATCTGCCGTTTTCAAATGAACAGGTTGCCCCTACGATTTCCATTAACCGAATCATGGTTCGTGTATCTCGTAGATCTGGGACACGGGTAATAACCGATCTTCCTTCAGCCATTAAGGCAGCGGTCATGATAGGCAGCACAGCATTCTTTGCACCACTGATCTGGACTGAACCAGATAATGTCTTTTGTCCTTCAATAAATATTTTATCCATTACGCTCTCTCAATTTCCTTACCTGTAAATAATTCAAGGATTAGTTTAGGACTTTCTAATTCATTTAAATAATTTGCTTTTACAAATGTTTGTCCATTTTTCACTGATTTGACAATATGCAAATGATGATCCGCGCTTCTTGCGATCTGCGATAAATGAGTAATGCAGAAAACCTGCTTTGATTTAGAAAGTTTCACCAATTGTTCTGCCACTTTTTCTGCTGCTTTACCGGAAATACCCGAATCAATCTCATCAAAGACTAATGTTTGAACCGGATCCAAATCCTGAAAAACTGTTTTAATTGCAAGCATGATCCTTGATATTTCTCCACCTGACGCAATAGTTGCCAAAGGCTTTACTGGTTCACCAGGGTTTGCAGAAAGAAAGAATTCAACCATGTCTATCCCTCTAGCGTTTGCGTCTAATACATTATTATCCATAGATACGAATCCATTTTCTGATATTTGTTGAGTAATCTTAATTTCAAAGTCTGAACCGAGCATGTTAAGCTCAGCCATAGCATTTTCAATCTTATTCGAAAGTTTTTTTGATTTTTGTACCCGAGATTTGTGAAGACGGATCGCCAATTGAGAAAAATCTTTTTCTTTCTTATTTATCTTTTTGTGTAGTTCATCTTCAGACTGCTCCGGACTTACCAGAGATTTGACTTCTTTTTGAATAGAAATCCGTTTTTCCAAAACTGATTCAATGGATCCCCCATATTTACGTTTTAAGCTTTCTATAACTTGGAGCCGTTGCTCTACTTTTGAAATTTCATCTGGATCAAATTCTGTCAGGGAAAGTTGCCCAGAAATTTCTGTACCTGCTTCTTGTAATTGGATCACGGATGATTGTAACAAATCAGAAATAACTTTCAGGTTCTCATCATATTGAACCAATGATTCGACCAATCGATGATTATGGCTTAACATATCAACGATAGATTGATCATCAGAATTGATCTGACCCTGCAATGATCGGAGTGTTTTAAGAATCTCTTCAATGTGGAACATTCTTTTATATTCATTTTCCAGAATAATATCTTCGCCCACGTTTAGATTCGCAGCATCAATTTCATTCGCTTGGAAATTTAATAGTTCTAACCTATCCTTTCGTTCATCCGCAGATTGAAGAGCATTTTTTAATTTTATTTTTAATTCAGATAAATCAGAATAAAGTTGACTCGTTTTTTCAAGATCAGCATCATGACCACAATACCGATCCAAATAATCAATATGACGATTTACATTTAAAATGAGTTGTTGATCATGTTGTCCATGAAAATCAACAGCCATTTCGTTGACTTTTCCGAGATCACCTATGGTGATGGGTTCATCGTTGCGAAATGCTTTGGTTCTACCATGGCTGAAAATTAATCGACGGAATGTGCTATTTTCTAGTTTAGTTTCGATCACTGAACGATTTGAGCCATTTCTAACCATGATCTTATCGGCTTTTCGGCCTAACGAGACACTTAAGGCATCCAACAAAATTGATTTTCCTGAACCAGTTTCTCCGGTGATAACAGTTAAGCCCGGTTTCAGATCAAGTTCCATCTCATCAATAATGGCAAAATCTTTAATATATAAATGGTGGATCATTCGGATTTTTTATATAGGAATGAGCCTGTCAAGGCGCCACAAATTACACCAATTCCATCGGCGAAAACATCATAATGACTAGGAAATCTTCCGGGGATCATGGACTGCCATGATTCATCAAGACACCCAAACAGAATACCAAAAATAATGATATAAACAATGGGCTTTTGGTATGCCGAATAATATGCCCGATATCCTAACCAGCCGAGGATAGAATATTCTGCTACATGGAGTAATTTATCCCAAGTGAGAGCAAGCACAGGCGGCATAGAACCACCGGGGATGGATGATCCCAAAAGGATTAAGGCTAAAAAACCAAAAAAATGAATTTTAGGATTTTTCATATCCAGAAATAACATAGGGAATCTTTTCTATAATATCTGATGCGATTTGCCCACGGTAACCCTTTTCTACGATCAACTCATCGGATGCTTTTCCATGGATAAATGCAGCGAGCGATACTGAGTTATAATGATCAATGCCTTGCGCTATAAAACTGGCAATCATTCCAGATAAAACATCACCGGTCCCGCCGGTGGCTAACCCGGGATTTCCAGATGAATTAACCATGGCACTATTCTTATAAAATGTACAAGATGGAACCTGTTTCACCAATGCAATATGATGAAAATCAGTCATGACTTCATTCATTACAATTGGAAACTCAGAAATGATCTTCTCTTTATCAATACCAGTTAAATACGACAATTCGCCAATATGTGGAGTTATGATAAGAGGGTATTCCCTATCATTTAGTTCGCCCATTTTATTAGAAAAAGGGAAAAGTCCATCTGCATCCAGAACAAGAGGTTTTTCGATGATACGTACCAATTTTTTTATCAAATTTTGGGTTGAAATATTTCGACCAAGCCCCGGACCCAATACCACAGAATCTGCCCATTCCAACTTCTCTTCGATTGAATCATAATTATCCAGGGATAAATAGCCTTTTCCATGGTCTTCTAAAGGCAAGGTTATCCCTTCAATAATTAATTGTTCATAAATTTCATTTAAGGATGCTGGTGTCGTGGTGGTTGTGAGCCCCGCACCGGACCGAAGAGCCCCATAAGTCGATAAGATCGCCGCACCTGTCATTCCTTTGGATCCGGCAATCACTAATACTTTTCCCGCGGAATATTTATGACAATCAACTTTAGGTTTCTTAAGATGCAAGGATGCATTGAATTCTTGAATTAATTCCCAATTAAGTCCAGGGAGTTCAATATCTTCCAAATTGGGAAATCCAATCTCTTTAGTATGGACTATACCTGAATACTCTTTTCCAAACCGAAAAATACTCCCTAGTTTAGGAGCAGCTAATGCCACCGTGGTATTTGCTTTGACTGCAATCGGATTCACTCTTCCGGAATTCCCATTTAACCCGGAAGAAATATCAATGGACAATACCAATGATTTGGAATTATTTATCCATTC
>CAWVTW010000007.1:0-26124 GCA_963933175.1 uncultured bacterium | reverse complement strand
GGTGCAATAACAATTAAATCGCCATTGGATGTCTCAATCAATGATTTCCCGATATATGTATAAGGCCAATAAGTTAGGGAACTATAATCTTCATAATCGATTTGTTTCCGCCACTCTTCTTGTCCTTGACTATTTAGCTTGATAATATCTCGTACACCTGCATCTTTAGTATAGCAGCAGCCACCCCAATTAACAGCGCCAAAAAGACCATAGACCATGTAACCACCATCTGTCAACGGCGTAATAGATGATCCTAGATCCCAGATACCCTCATGCAAATAGTTTTTCCATAACAAATCGCCGTCATTACTGACAGCATAAACCATCATATCTGCGATATCTTTTGTGTTTTCGTATTCTTGATCGCATAATGGTGTAAATGAGGATATATCATCCGTTATTTTCCCACAGGTAAATTCTAAATGCTCATTACTATGATCATAAGAAACTACTATCAGACTATCAGAGATAATTTGAACGATTCCATTGCTGATGTCACTATCTTCATTAGACATATTTAAAATAGTATCTATAGATGATTCAGATATATCGAAAACTTTAATTGAATAGCAACTAACTGTATCGTCACAACTATCTCCTAAAAAATCAAAAATTGAAACTCCATCTATATCAATTGTTAGATATTGAATGTCGGAACCGCCACAATCATCATCATTGTATAAATAAGTTCCGTAATAGGATGGGAGATCAATTGGTACCCCATCAGATTGGGGGTCTGCGGCATCTTCTGTACATGTTATTAAAATGAAAAGAAATGAAAAGATTATAATAAAATATTTCTTCATCGGTCTCGATTGAATGTGTTAGTTTGCTGTGGCTAAAATTTAATCAGAAGAAAGTTTTTAATTGGAATTATATCATGAAATCAAAAAATATTAACATCAACCTTTTACTTATTCTATCTATTCTCACTTTCTCATGTGGCAAAAAAGAAGATCAGGGAGACAATAAGTACTACACTGAATGGACATCAGTTGGCGATGGATTAAGCGCCAATGTAACCAAGAATGTTTTGACCGAATTTGTGGGATCAACAAATTGTCCCTATTGCCCGGAGCAAGATGCACTCCTGCTAAGCTATTTTGATAGCGGACATGAAAATTATGTTGGAACCGCTATAACCAATAAATGGTTTTTGGTGAATTACCATACCTACTCTCCTTCCCGAGGCGATCCCATGTACGAATTTCATCGCGGCACTTCATTAACGGGAGAAGATGATTTTTGCTATGTCCGCTTTGAAGAAGGTAGCTGGTACACTATATCTGGCGTCCCTACAACATATACAAATGGCATCGGAACTTCCGTTTATCCAGAGATGGCAGTGGCGCCAATGGCGGAAAGCACTCCTTTGCAAATGAGCCTAGACGGCTCCAAGATCGATGGAATGGATGTTACTGTTAGAGTTTCCATCTCCAGCAGTCTTGACATGACATCGAGCGATTCCCTTTGCCTATTTATCGCTGCAACCATGGACAATATTGACTACACAGGGAACAATGGGGAGCCACACCACCAGGATGTTTTTCTGGGATGGATCAATGAAGGGCTAAGCGGCGAACTATTATCATTGGGAAATGAAGAAGTAGCTAGGACATATTCCTGGACAATGCCTTCAAACTGGCCCCAGAATAATTATGAGACAACTTGGTCGCAGGTGGAATATGATGTGTCCAACCTGGCCGTAGTGGCCTTTATCCAAAATAAATACACTAGGGAAGTTTTACAGGTCGTTGGTTACGATTGATGTCAGACTGGAACCCGGCAAGTAAATAGAGATTAAATTATAATTTTATAATTGGTATACTTTTTGGGAACACTTAAACAATTGACCCAATAAGCTCATACTCATTGGCGCTTTCAATTTTCACTCGCACAAAATTACCTTTCTCAACTTTACCCTGGATATGCACAATATTATCAATTTCTGGGGAATCATATTCCGTTCTGGCCACACTCACATTTTCGCCTTCTTGATCCACTAAAACCTTAAGTGTTTTGCCAACAAAAGATTCATTCCTATCTAAACTAATCTCATTCTGGATCTCTATCAAAAGGTTTTTCCTATCGTCTTTTACCTGCCTCGGAATATTATCATCTAAATGGGCTGCACCAGTTCCTTCTTCCTCTGAATAGGTAAATACACCAAGACGATCAAATTTCATTTCTTCTACAAAATCCTGTAATGAATTGAAATCATTTTCAGTCTCTCCTGGATAACCAACGATTAAGGTAGTACGAATTGCAATTTCTGGAATTGCATCTCTTAGTCGCTGTATTCTATTGCGTATGCCATCCTGCCCCAATCCACGGTTCATTGATTTTAAAATTGAGTCGGCAGCATGCTGAATAGGCATGTCAAGATAATCACAGACCTTATCACTCTCTGCCATGGCATCTATGATTCTTTGAGATAAATGAGCGGGATGGGCATAATGAACACGAATCCATTCTAAATCATTGATTGTGTTCAGTTCTCGAAGAAGATCACTTAAATAGACTTTTGTTTCAAGATCCCACCCATAAGATGTAGAATCCTGCGCAATCACTAATAATTCTCGGGTTCCATTGGATACTAAACGTTCAGCTTCATCCATTATTGCCGGAATCGTTCTGCTCTTCTGCATTCCTCGCATGATTGGTATACTACAAAAAGAACAGCCATTGTCACATCCTTCCGCAATCTTTAAATAAGCATAATGGTTAGGTGTCATAAGAGACCGGAAAAACAGAGGGTCATCTTTAGCATATTCTTTACCCGTAAGAAAAGAAACAATTTGCCTGTGATCATTGCTGCCGAAGATGCTGTCTATTTCCGGAATCTCTTTTTTTAATTCTTCTGGATAACGTTCTGAAAGACAGCCCATGACAACCAATTCTTTCAGGTTCCCGGTTTTCTTTAATTCTGCCGCTTGGAGGATGGTATCTACTGATTCTTCCCGGGCAATGTCAAGGAACCCACAAGTGTTCACAACGATAGTATCTGCTTCTTCAGGATTATCGGTTAGGGTAACATTAGTCTTATTTAATCCACCAAGAAGGATCTCCGAATCCACAAGATTTTTTGCACAGCCAAGACTGATGAGATTTAATGTTTTATTTTCACTCATAATAAGGGCGGGAATCTACAGGTATATTGGTAAAAATGTGGATGGGTAAGTGGATGACTGGATGATCGGATAATTAGAACTTTTGGGAATGAACAAATCACCCATCCTCATGATTTATTCCCAACAATCCATCCACATAATTTTTCGGATCAAAGGATTCTAAATCACCAAGATCTTCGCCTATACCAATAAATTGAACTGGGATCTTCAATTCTTGAAATAATGGAAAAACAATACCTCCTCTGGCTGTTCCATCCAATTTAGTGAGAATAGCACCATTCAGTTTAACATGTTTCCCAAATTCCTTTGCTTGAATTACTGAATTCTGCCCCAGACTTGCGTCCATGACAATAAGTGATTTGATGTCAAATTCAGGAAATCGATTCTCCATAACCCGATACATTTTTGCCAATTCTTCCATGAGATTTGAATAGGTATGAAGTCTACCGGCTGTATCAACAATAATAACATTACTATTATTAGATTTCGCAGAAACAAGCCCGTCAAACAGGATGGCTGTTGGTTCAGATGTTTTATCATTGCAAACCAAATGACACCCGACACGGTTTCCCCATATTTTTAATTGATCAACTGCAGCGGCTCTGTAAGTATCTGCTGCGATAAGAGTCACAGTTTGCCCTATCTTTTTATATACTTGTGCTAGTTTTGCGGCAGTAGTTGTTTTCCCTGATCCATTCACACCAACCACCATTAGAATTGTAGGCACTTGGAATGGGACTGGATTGAACGATTCAGGCAAGAGAGACATTAAATGGTCTCCCACTTTTTCAATAAAATTAGATTTTGTATGGCGCTTTACCACATCCATGATGGATTCCACCGTTTCAAAGCCCAAATCGGCTCCCAATAGTTGTTCTTCCAACGATTCCAGAGATTCTGGTGTGATTCGCTTTCCTGCCAATGATTTAAAAGCATCAGCGATAGTGGATCGTGAACGTGAAAGCGCCTTAAAAAGTTTGTTTAACACGCTTCGTTTTAATGGCGATAAAAAATTGCTTTAAATATTGGACGCCACTGATGGCAAGCAATACGGTAGCTACATAGATGGAACCTAATTTAAGCCAGGGCAATGCGTGAAAATCAAAAATATGAAGGAATACACCCAATACGGTAATACCTGTAGCCCATTTACCCCACCAGTTAGCTTCGAGAATCATGTAATTATAATTGATGCAATACAAAGACAGTGATGCAATGATAACATGTCTGCTTAAATAAAATGCAAAGAACCATACTGGAAATATTTCGGAGAGAACTAAATAAAGAATAATCGCAATGATAACAACAAAATCGGCCAGTGGATCCAACCATCGCCCAAAATAAGTTACTTCATGTGCACGCCGTGCAAAATAGCCATCCAATGCATCAGACAAAACTGCCAATAAGATTAAAACAGCCGTGAGCCATTCCCATCCCGGTCTGGCCATTGTATAAATAATAGGGATAGCAGACAATGCCCGAAGCATACTGATAAAGTTAGCGAGAGTCAAAACCCGAGTTGGGTCGTTGATAATTCGTTCTTTAAGGTTTGGTTTTTTCTTCTTTTCCAACTTGAGTATTCTTAATTGTTTTCGTATCTAAATCGATGATTTTATCACAAATCGATCGAATAAAGGTCTGATCATGCGAGACAATAACAAAATGCATTTTCGTCATACATTCTCGTAAAAAGGACCGCAAAATTACACGTTGGTCCCAGCCCAGTCCAAAGGTAGGTTCATCTAAAATGAGTACATCAAATTTGCAGTGGGCTAAAATAACAACCATAATTGTTCTTAATACTGCCCAGGGAAGTTTTATGCCTTGTAAAGTTTTTACTGTCTTCCATTGTATTCCAAACCGCAACAATCTATTTTTAAATGTCTGTTCCAAGCGCGGATCAAATACTCCATTCTGGGTAATCATATCTAAAAATTCTGCTGGTGTCTTTAATTGTATCAAATGCTCGGGGAATTGATCAACATAGCCAATTTTCAGATCAACTATGCCATTAATGGATAAAGCAGCCTGCCCCTTTTGGGGCTTTAAATATCCGAAACATAAACCAGCAAAAGTAGTTTTTCCAGATCCATTACTACCGAGAAGACCTACAGATCGACAATCATCCAATGACAAAGAAAGATCTGAGTAAATACTTCTGGAATTATCATACTTAAAGGACACATCAGTCCATTTAAGCGAAAGGGAGCCTTCTGGAATATTGATTGAATCATAATGGTCCGGCTTAACGTATCCTATTTTTTTAAATGAATCCAAATCAAGCACCCATTTGGTATCGCCAAATTCTAAATCATTCTTTTCGGATGTTACCCAAACTACGATTGACCTCGTATTGTTTGCCCATGTCCTTAACCAGTTCACAGCAATCAATTTATTTTCTGATGATAAAAAAGATAATCCATCATCTATAATCAATATATCCGGAGATGACTGCATCGCTGTGGTGAGATTCAATAATTCTTTTTCACCACCTGATAATAACCCGGGATTCATATTAGGATCGATTGTATCTGGTAGTTGGTCTAATCCAGATTCGATTATCATTTGTAATTCAGAAACTGGTTTCCCTTTACATTCACCGCTAAAAGATAATTCTCCTCTCACAGACCTCCCAATGATCTGATTATCCGGATTCTGGAAGATCCTGTGATTTATAAATGCCGTATTTTTGTGATCTATTTGGAAATTATAAGACTGGTTTAGTGATTTTCCTTCTATACAGGAAAGAAAAAAACTTTTCCCGACACCACTAGCTCCATAAACAATATTGATTCCAGGTAAAAATGTAAATCGTTCAGGAATCTCCTGGAATTTATCAAATTGAATTGCAAACTTGAAATTAGTCACGGATCAAGCTCCGAATTATCCGGGTGGATGAGCCCAAATTTTGATGAATCACATTTGTTGCTGCATAACTGGCCTTCAAGAAATGATCTTCATCGGTGATCAATCTTTCCAGAACGGATTGAAACTCATCTTTCTTTTGAATGCTAAATCCACCTCCATTATCCAAGAGTTCTTCTGCTTCATGGGCATGATGATAATTTGGACCAAAAATTACTGGTAATCTTGCAATTGCTGGTTCCATTACATTATGGATTCCCGTGGAGAAGCCACCGCCAACATAGGCGATCTTTCCTTGCCAATAGAGTTTAGAAAGGACACCCACAACACTCAACACCACCACGTTGTCTTCTGGCAATTCCAAAGCTTTTTTTCTTCCAAATACAGATGACTCTAATCCAAATTCTGAGAAAGCGGATTGAATGCGTTTAATCTCAGACTTGGATGGTTCGTGCGGTGCATATAATATCTTTAAATTCGGATGCGTATTCATCATTTTACTCAATACTGGAATCAGAAATTCATCATCTTCCTTGTGTGAGCTACCGATAATGATCCTATTATTTCGGGATAAAACTGATAGCTGGTGTTCTTTTGTGAATTCATCAGCAGTTTTCATTACCATATCGTACCTGGGATTTCCTAAGGCTCGTAAAACTGGTATGTTTGAATCACCTATAATTAACTGCATATTTTTATAATCTTTTTCTGCAACTGTATAAATTGTTGATATAGATTGATAAACTGATTTATGAAAAGAAAAAAATCCTGATTTAAGTTTTAGGGATCCTTCTTTTAACCGTGCAGCAAAAATATTAGTATGGATGTTTCTTTTTTCAGCCATCCACACCATATTAGGCCAAATGTCATAGGATGCAAATATTACCTTTTTGGGTCGTGTAATTTTCAATGCTCTCCTGACACTCCATAAAAAATCAAACGGCATATAGATTCGGAGATCAATATCATCACTCTTGGCATTATCATATCCCGATGGCGATGAAAAACTCACCACAGCTACGCACTCCGGTTCAACATTCTTTAACCCTTCCAATACAGGCTTCACTTGATAGAATTCTCCCAAGCTTGCTGCATGAAACCAATATACATCTGTGGTAGTAGATATTGACTTAAAGAATTTTTTCAACTCTGATTGGGAACGAAATCTTCCAATAACTCCTTGTCTAAATTTTGAGTTAAAAAAAGAAAGAATCAACCCAATAACAAAAATTAATGGATAAAAAATAAAATTATAACTAATAAACCAAATCAGCTTCATTTTTTATAACGAGGGCACTGATTGAATAACATCAGCGACAGATATGGAATCCATACACACCTGATTCTTCCGATAACAGGGCCGTTTACCATTTTGAGAACAAGGCCGGCACCAAAGATTCTTTTCAATATTCCGGGAATTTTCTAAATGAATACCAGCACCTGTTTCTTTGGACGTGGGACCTAGGATCATAGACACAGGAATACGAAGTGCTTCCGCAGCATGGGTCAATCCAGTATCACTCCCTATTACGTGTGTAGAATTTGATAAAATAGCCAAAGCCTGTCGCAAAGATGTTTTGCCAGCTAAATTGATGACAGATGGTACTTTATTTGCAATTTGAAAACATATCTTATCTTTCTTCTCTCCAAGTAAAACGACTGACATTTTAATATTCTGGATCAATTCAATATATTTCTCAGATGACCATTGCTTTTGACCCCAAGCTGCACCGGGAATCAGTGTGATATAAGAATCTTCTCCCACAAATCTTAATGCTTCATTTTTTTCATGGTTTGTGACCCTTAAAGATGTGTTTGGAACATCATCGCCTTTCTGCCAGATCTTTCCTAAATGTTCGTGATACATTTTTCTAGTGGAAAAATCATCGGCAAATATATTTTGGTGGAATTGAAATAACATGAAACGATTCCATCTTGGTTTTTTCAACTGTAGAACTGGACTTGTCGTTCTGAAAGTAATAATATTTGAACGTAGGGAATTATGAAGATCAAATATGGTTGAATAATTCTGTTTTCGAATGTAATCACTAAATTCCCAAAGATTCGTACCTGTCATATGTTTACTAAGTGGGATGAGTCTGTCTATATCAGAATGGAATTCTAAAAGAGGTGCAAAGTGTTCCAGCGTTAAATAATTGATTTGTGCATTCGGGAACGAATTACGGATCGTTTTTAATGGAGATGTAGTAAGTACAATATCTCCAATTGAACTGAATCGGATGATCAGAATTTTCTGATCGTAGGACATGGCTTTATTTGACCCGGAGTGCGTTAAATGCGACGAGATCAGATAAAGATTGTTTTACAGGCGTGTTTGGGTAAAGTGAAATAGCGTCCAAGGCTTTATTTGAAAAATCATCTAATTTCTTTCTTGCATACTCGAATCCACCTGATTCATCAATCATACCGCGAATATCTGTCAGAATCTTTTTAGTTTTCTTTTTTGTACTCATTAATTTTTTCAACTGTCGATTTTCAGATTTTGTCATCTGGGAATAAGAGAATATTAAAGGAAGTGTCATCAAGTTTTTCTTCACATCTCCTCCGCTATTTTTCCCAGTATCTGCTTCTTTTCCTAATAAATCAAAAAGGTCATCTTTAATCTGAAAAGCCATACCAAGGTTTTCCCCAAAATCAAAAGTAGCTTTCCTGTCTCGATCTGTTTTTGATGTTGTGATTGCCCCCAACTCACAACTGGTTGCAATCAAGGAAGCGGTCTTCTGGTTAATCATATCAAAATAAACGTCTTCTGTCATTGATTTTGTGATACTTTTTTCAATTTGCAGAATTTCACCTGCACTCAATTTTTCAGCCGTATTGGAAATTTGCTCGAGGGCATCAAAATCTTTAATGCCAATCATATTAATGAGCGCTTTACTTAAAATATAATCACCCATCAAAACAGATATCTTATTTTTCCAAACTTGGTTTATAGACGGCCTTCCACGACGAAGGGTCGCATCATCCACCACATCATCGTGGATTAATGTTGCAATGTGGAGTAGTTCCATCATGGCAGCGGCTTTATAACTATTCAAGCTCGGTTCTCCACACAATCTGGCAGATAAGATTGTCAGTATAGGACGAATCTTTTTCCCACGATTCCGAATCATATATTTGGAAATAGAATTAATGAGACGTACTTCTGAATTCAAGGCATTTTCAAACTCTTGTTGGAAAATCTTTATATCATCAAGTATTGGCGCAGTGATCTTTTTTAATGTTATCAAATCTTTATGCATGATGGCTATAAAATTACTGAAGAATTTGGAGAACCTTTCGGAAATCCTAATGCATAAAATATTTTCCTTTTTTCTATATGCATGGGTTTAATTAATCTATGATGATTTAGTATAATCAATTTTTATTGCGAGTAACCAGCCACGAAACACCAATACTTAACTCATAAAGTAAAATGAGTGGAAACGCCATAATCAACATGGAAATTGGATCAGGTGGTGTAATGAACGATGACAAAACCATAATAACTATGATAGAATGCCGACGATAATGACGCATGAAGGGTGGCGTTAATAATCCAATGGCAGACAAAAGAAGAGAAACCACTGGCAGTTGAAAAATTAACCCTGAGCCTAACATAAGCCATGTGAGAAAACTGAAATAATATTGAATAGAAAAATTATTTTCCACATGCCCCGAACTGATACCACTGAAAAATTCTAATGAAAATGGGATTAAAATAAAATACCCAAATGAGATACCGATCATAAATGATGTAAAGGCAAAAAATACTACTGGAAATGCATATTTTTTTTCATTGATCTTAAGCCCTGGTGCAATAAATCTCCAAAACTGATAGATCAAAATGGGTAGGGCAATGATCATTCCTGAAATAAAAGAAATAAACCATTTAATTAAAAACATTCCTTGAACCGACAAAACTTGAAGGTTTATGGGATTTGTTGTGTTTCTTGTTGGGTAAAGAAGGATTTCTAAAATCTGATCAATATATCCAAATGAAACAGCAGAGCCGATAATAATTGCCAATAGAGATTTAATAAAACGCCATCTCAATTCTTCAAGATGGTCAAGAAATCCCATCTCTTTCGGAAGTTTAGAACTCATCTTGTTGACGATCCAATAATTGTTGCGCCAAGATTACAGGTGCAGTTTTAATGGAACTTAATGATTGTGTTAATTTATCTAAAAGCGATCTTTTTTCTACCGTCCAGAACGCATCTTCTAACCTAACACGTATAAGTTCTGACACTCTATTTCGATACCTACTTAACCGACGATCATCTAACAAGCCATTCTCAGTCATTAATTTTAAATGATCTTGCATTCCCATATATAGTTCAACAATTCCATGACCTTGATTTGCAACTGTGTTGAAGACTGGCGGTTCCAATTTGCCACGAGTTGTAAAATTATGGAGAATATTTTTTAAGAGTGATGCCAATCTATTTGCTCCATCCCGATCTGACTTATTGATCACAAATATATCTGCGATCTCAATAAGCCCAGCTTTCATAAGTTGAATCTCATCTCCAGATTCTGGGACTAGCACAACCACCGTTATATCCGCTGCCTTTGCTACATCATGCTCACCTTGCCCCACACCGACTGTTTCAAATAAAATAAAATCTTTCCCACTAGCAGCCAATACGTCACCCGCTTCCTGAGCTTTTCTGGCCAAGCCACCCAAATCTCCATGACTACCCATACTGCGGATGAATACTCTGTTGTCCCATAAATATTTATTCATCCGGACGCGATCACCTAGTAAGGCACCACCCGTGAAGGGGCTTGTTGGATCAACAGCAATTACACCCACGGTTTTATTTTTTGAAAGGCACGTTTCGATCAATTCATTAGTGAGAGTGCTTTTCCCAGATCCAGGTGGACCCGTAATCCCTATCCTAATAGATCCGGATGAACTTGCATGGAGATCACTGTAAAAAGAATCTGGGATACGTAGATTATTCTCAATTCGGGTAATGGCTTTTGAAATTGAGCGCGTATCATTTTCCTTGATTCCCGAAATCAATGCATTGGGCATCTAAGAATCAAACTCCTCAACAAATCGATTATAATCATAAATAATAAGTTCTTTGCCGTTTCGTTGGACAAATCCTTCTTTTACTAGCAATTTCAATGCGCGTGACACCGTTTCCCTAGATGTACCTGACATATTAGCTATATCTTGCTGGATAGGTATTTTGGGAATACTCACCTGACCTTTTTTAATCACGCCCTTCTCATCCGCGATGCGAAGGATACACATAGCTATTCGTTTTTCAGCATCACTCAACGATAAGCTAGCTATCTGACGATCACTTTTCCGTAAACGAGTTGCCATTTCCTTTAAAAGCCGGATAGCAATCTGCGGATAATTTTTTAAAACGAGTAAAAAATCATTTCGGTTCAATGTTAAAACTTCCGTATCATCAAGTGCCACCACATTTGCAGAACGGAATTCACCATCCAAGAGTGACATTTCACCAAAAAAATCACCATCACTTAATATTGCAAGAATGACCTCCCGTCCTTTCTTACTTAATCGGGTGATCTTGACACTGCCCTCCATTACAAAAAAACATTGTTCTCCTTCTGATGCTTCCAATAGGATCATTTGTCCGGCATCATAATGTCTCGAAACCATTTTTTCCGATATATATCCCAGCTCTTCTTCAGCTAAATCCCAAAAGAGAGAGACAGATTGTAAAAGTTTGATCTTCTTCATAGTGAAATAATACCACGAACTTGGTTGTTTTCAAATTTTATATGCATTGAATATTTTATAGTTAAAAAACTCAAAATTTGCCATATAAATACTATGATTTTGATTCTCATAATATTGTAAACAGTTTATTGACTCTGAATTTCATGATAGTGTAATATTGGGGGCTTTAAACTAAAGGAATTTTACTAAATGGATAGACATCCGCAACAAATAAAGCGAGAACGCCAAGATATAAAAAGACGTGCAAGAAATATTGATAGCATGTCTCGTCTTCGCACGCATATTAAAAAAGTTTTATCAACAACAACCAAAGCAGATGCAGATAAAGCATATGGTGGTGCAGTAAGCATTATTGATAAAGCAGTGAGTAAGAATCTGATTCATAAGAATACAGGTTCACGTCGAAAGGCACGAATTACTCGTCACGTCAACTCTCTGAGCTAAACTTTACTCAGACAGATAATTGATCACCCATCTGAGACCTGATAGTTAGGCGCTTCCTTGACTATTCGAACCTCATGTGGGTGGTTTTCTTTTATTCCTGCCGCAGTGATTTGGACAAAATTTGATCTTTCTCCAAATTCTGATATCGTTTTACATCCACAATACCCCATTGATGATCTGACACCGCCAATCAATTGATAAATCGTGTTTCTAACTGAACCACGATAGGGGACCATTCCTTCAATCCCTTCAGGAACCAATTTTGTTGCTTCCGCACCTTCTTGGAAATATCGATCACCGCTACCTTTTTGCATGGCCCCCATAGATCCCATTCCACGATAAGATTTATATTGTCGTCCTTCAAATAGAATTGTTTCACCAGGACTTTCGTCCATCCCAGCAAGTAAGCTCCCAAGCATAACTGAATCTGCCCCCGCAGCTAATGCCTTTGCAACATCGCCACTATAACGAATTCCACCATCGGCAATAACTGGAATATGGAAACCCTTCGCTATGTCCACAGCATCCATAATAGCAGTTAATTGGGGAACACCTACACCAGCAATCATACGAGTTGTGCAGCTTGCACCCGCACCGATTCCTACTTTTACACCATCCACACCAGCATCGATTAACGCTTTTGCCCCGTCTCCTGTAGCCACATTTCCTGCAATAACTGCAAGATTTGAATATGATTTTTTAATATTTGCGATGGAATTCAATACTCCTTGGGAATGACCATGGGCTGTATCGATGATGATTGCATCTACTTCTACATCCGCTAACGCTCCGGCTCGATCAAAAGCATCTTCTGATACACCTATTGCAGCTCCCACACGGAGGCGACCATTGCTATCTTTGCAAGCATCAGGATAATCTTCTTTTTTCTGAATATCTTTTACTGTAATAAGCCCTGTAAGTTTTCCATCTTTATTAACGACCAGTAATTTTTCGATGCGGTGCTCTTGTAAGATCTCCTTGGATTTATCCAAAGAAGTTCCAGTGGGGACAGTAATAAGGTTTTCCGACGTCATTCTATCAGAGACTTGAAGGGAATTATCTGTTTCGAATCTGATATCTCGATTAGTTAATATCCCAACCAAGCGGTCATCATCCACGACTGGGAGCCCACTGATTTTAAATTGAGCCATGATCTTTTTAGCTCCCCCAATCGAAGAAGAAGCGCTGATAGTAACAGGATTTAAGATCATTCCACTTTCAGATCTCTTAACACGGTCAACAATTGTTGCCTGATCTTCGATAGTTAAATTTTTATGAATGATACCCAACCCACCCGTTCGTGCCAGGGCAATCGCCATTTCACTTTCGGTTACCGTATCCATGGCAGCGCTTAAAATGGGAATATTCAGGGTGATGTCTTTGGTTAATCGAGTTTGAAGTTCTACGTCCCGCGGTAGAACAGTAGATGCCTGCGGAACAAGAAGAACATCATCAAATGTCAGGGCTTGTTTAAAAGGGGGGCGATTTTTCACAGTTACTCCAAAATAATATTTTTAGTTACGGCGTATACAAATTCGCCACTTTTAATTTTTTTAGCAATTGATTCTATTTCTCCAGAAAGAGTACGATCCCCATTAGGATACTTACATAAAGATTTAAGAATATTCATGATAGGTAATGTTCCTTTCCCTGATTTAAGATTTGGAGATGCAATTTGATTTGCAGCACCCGCGACAAGTAATTCCACCGCAAGAATGTGCCGTAAATTATGTTGAATTTGCAATAGTTTTTGTCCAGCCCAAGGTGCCATACTCACAAGATCTTCCTGTCCACCAGATGTTGGAAGTGAATCCACACTGGCTGGATGTGCCAAGGTCTTATTTTCTGATACCAAAGCAGATGCGGTTACATGGGCGATCATATAGCCAGATTCAATACCAGGTGATTTAGTCACAAAGAGATGAAATTTGCCTTCCACACCTTTCATAAAATAATGGGTACGTCTTTCAGAAACAGCACCCAATTCACAAAATGAGATCGCTAGAAAGTCCATTGCCTGTGCCACATGTTCTCCATGAAAATGGCCGGAACTGACTATATCACCATTTTCTAAAACAATTGGATTATCACTGACACTATTAATCTCATTATCGATCATATTTGCTGCCCGAGTAAATCCATCCCTGGAAGCGCCGTGAATATGAGGAATACAGCGAAAACTGTATGGATCTTGAACAATACCGCAATTCGAATGAGATTTTACGATCTTGCTGCCATTTAAGAGTTTATACACATTGCTGGCTGCAGATTGCTGCCCGGGATGAACTTTTAATGCATGAATTCTCTTTTGAAACACTTTTCGACTAGCAAAGCTGTTCTCCACAGAAAGTGCCCCTGCAATATCTGCAGTTTTTAATAGTAAATCTCCATCCAATAAGGATTTAATGGCAAGAGCTGTGGAAACTTGTGTGCCATTAATAAGACTCAACCCTTCCTTTTGCTGCAATACCAAAGGTTTGATATTGGCTTTTGAAAGTGCCGTTTTTGTCGTCATTTTCTTTCCGTTGTAAAATACTTTACTTTCGCCAATGAGAGCTAGAGCCATGTGTCCCAAGGGCGCTAGGTCACCACTGGCTCCTACAGAGCCTTTTTCAGGAATGACGGGGAGAATATCATGATTTAAAAATTGGACAATTTTTTCTGCTACGGCTGGCCTAATACCACTATAGCCTTTTACGTATGTCAGGAGTTTTAAAACAAAAGTAGTACGAATTAATCCAGGTTCAAGAGGATTACCTACACCGGAAGCATGACTTCGAACTAAATTGAGTTGAAGATCTTTTTGGTCTTTAGGATCTATCTTAATATTACTCAAATTTCCGAATCCGGTATTAACTCCATAGATCGTTTCGCCTGTATTAATTTTTGCTAGAAGACGCTTATGTGATTGTTTGAGATTATGAAGGGAGTTTTTTGTCAGAGTGACGCAGACAGGCCCATTAAAAAGAGGAGCGAAATCTCGATAGGAATATGAACGGGTAGAAATACGTAGTATTTTCATCTATGAATCTATGATTTTGTTTGATTTTAATCAAACGACAGAAAAAAAGATTATCGGATCGAATCCATCTCAGAAAAGGTTGTCATTTCAACAGGTAAGGAACTGGCAAAGACCTGACCATATCGTTTGGTGACAATACGGTTGTCGAGACAAATGAATTTTCCAGAATCATAAGTTGTACGAATCAATCGACCGAAACCTTGGCGAAAACGGATGGCACACTCCGGGACCGTATACTCCATAAAGCTATTTCCTCCCATTCGACTCACAAATTCCGAATAAGATTTTACCAAGGGTTCTGATGGCACATCAAAAGGAAGTTTCACTAGGATTAGAATTTCTAAAAGATCACCTGGAAGATCGACCCCTTCCCAGAAACTGTTTGTTCCAAATAAAATTCCATTTGGATGTTGATGCATTCCTTTAATAATTCCAGGTCTTGATGCACCGCGGGTCTGAGCGAATAAGGGTAAATCCCGTCCACCCGGTTTTTCTTTTAAGTAATTTGCAGTATCAGTTAATGCTTTTCTTGATGTAAAAAGCACCATTGTCCTTTTACCCAGCGTTTTATGTAAATGATAAACTAATTCTCCGATCATGGTGGGGTCTGTAGATATTTCGCGAGCACCACCATATTGGTGATAGGTGACCTGTTCATTGTATAGAAAAGGACTAAGCAATTCTTTAGTTCTTACATTATCACTATCATCTAAACCAATTCGTCGTACAAAGTAACTAAATGAATTATTCACTTTAAGTGTCGCGGATGTTAAAAAGCAATGATCAAATCGTTTAAAAAATTGCCCCTTCAATGTTTCTGAAACATCAACCAAGGAAGCATGAAGTGAAATGATCAACTTCTCTTTGGATGTATTGGGACTCCTATATTCCCCTTCCATCCAATAGACCCATTCATTATCCTGATTCTCTGTCAAACGTGTCAAGGAATTCATCAGACTGCTGGTGGTTTCCAAGCCACGGTCTAATACAGAATGAAGGACAGAATAATCAGTTCGGGAAGGATCCATTTCCAAAACAGATTTTCGAATTTTTTCTAAAATAGACAAGATATGTTCTAAACTTTTATTCATGCCGTGGATCTCGATCGTCACTGGTGCATATACTTTTTCCAATTTCCCTAAAATAGGTTTATCTTGATAGGCTTTTGCTGGTGTAAATCTGTTATGATTGTCTTCTGATAAAGCTAGCATGAAATCTTTTAAACATTTCTGGGCTTGCTTCACCGATTCTTTTAGATCATCACGCAGATGTCCAATGCTCGGTTCCAATTCACTTATTTTATGTAAAATATTATTCCAACGGGCAGACCGTGGAAATGATGGATCAACTGTTTGAAGTAAATAAGATGTGTCTTGCTCACTCCATTTTGTCTTGAATTGTTGATAGGCAGATTTCACCAGATTATGGGCCTCATCAACTATCACAGAATTGAAATCCGGTAGAAACCCTGGTTGGGCAGCATCTGTCATTAACAATGAGTGGTTTACAACAATAATATGTGCACTGAAAATTGCTTTTTTTAATTTCCCATAATAACATCCATCATTTCGATTGCAAACATCACCAGTACAAAAACCTGGTTCACTACAAAAAGTCGATTTCAACCACGTTCTCCGGGCATTAAAAAAGCCTGAGCATTCTGATAAATCTCCCGTTTTTGTCCAATACATCCAAAATAAAATAGGAATCAACGCTTCTACATCCAGACTATCGAGTGTTTTTGCATCTGAAATCAACCAATCAAACCGCGTTTTGCAAATATAATTATTCCTTCCTTTCATCATAACTGCCTTGATAGGTACATCCAATGTTTCAGCGAGTTGTGGCAGATCTTTATAAAATAATTGATCCTGAAGATGCTTTGTATGGCAGGCAACCACGGTTGGTCCATTTTGTTCAACATTCAATGAATTTTTAAAAGCACCAAACAAGTATGCCATTGATTTCCCAAGCCCTGTTCCTGCCTCTACCACACCGATACCCTTTTCTTGGGTTAATGTTTCTTCTGCCATTGCAGCATATTTAACCTGGTTGGGTCTGCTCTCAAAATTTGGGTGAACATTTTTCAATAGTCCATTAGGACCAAAAACATCATCTGCTTTGATTTGATCAATATCACGTGATCCGTTACAACGGTACGTATTCCATTTGAAATCATGTATTTGACCAGATGAGTTTAATCCTGATTTCAAATCGCCCAATCGTGTCAATTCATTACCGAGGTCAATATATAATTGCTGGTTCGGAATATCAGATCCCTTTGTCAATGCAATGACTTTTGAGATCATTTCTAAAGGATAGGTGCTTAATTCATCTAACATTTCCAAAAAGATCAATCCAGTATTTTCACTATCCTTTTTTGCTCTATGTGCCCCTTTAGCAGACAAACCAAAATATTCAGATAATGCACCTAAATTGAATACAGGTTGGTCAAAAAATAAACTCCGTGAAAGTTGGAGAGTATCGTAATTAGTATTATTCCCTTGATTTCTACCAAGTCGATCACACATTACTGATAAAAATTGTTGATCAAAATGAATATTGTGAGCCACCAAAGGATCATTCCCTATAAAATATAAAAGATCATCAATGATAGTTTCTTCTGTGGGTGCATTTCGAACCATTTTATTTGAAATACCGGTAATCTCTGAAATCATTCTCGATATGGGTCTTTCAGGATTGATTAATTCTACATATCGATCTGTTATCTCGCCATCTTCGAACCGGATGGCCGCAATTTCTATGATGCGATCATTATAGGGATCGAGACCTGTAGTTTCAAAATCGAAAGCAGTAAAACGGGATAAATTGAGAGTTTTGAGAAGCGATTTTCTGTCCAAAGTATTACCCAACTATGAAAATAGAATTTTAAAATAAAATAACGGACTAGAAAGTTCATCTTTAGGGATTTCATGGGATAACATCCCGGAAATAATATTTTGCACTTCCTCGTTTCTTGAAGCTCGGTTAATTACAAAATTCAATAGAAATTTAGATTGGGCCAGGCTTTGTAATTTAGTACTCGTTCTCAACTCTTTCCCCACTTCTTCCCAAAGTAATACATCATATTCAGCCAAAGCCCTTTCTGTAAAATTACCTGTTTTTTTACATTTCGAAGCTACTTCCATAGCATATTGTCCTGAGACCATGGCATTCCCAATTCCTTCTCCAGTAAATGGATCGATGAGCCCGGCTGCATCCCCAAGAAGCATAAATCCATTACCATGGTTTTTCCGATGGATACTCCCAAGGGGCAAATTCCATCCCACTGGACGCTCCAGTTGTTTTGCATCGGAAAATCTTTCTTTAAAATATTCAGTTTGAGTAACTTCATCCATAATTTGTCTAAGGGTGCGCTTTTCCTTTTTCATATCACTTTTACTTAAACCGATACCGATATTTGCTCTTCCTTCACCTGCGGGAAAAAGCCAAAAATAACCTGGATTTACTTCCTTTACATAATGGAGCTCAATCTGGTCGGTTAATCCTTTCACCCCTTCATAATAACACCGGACTGCAACAGAAGTATTTTCCATATTCATTTCGTAGAGTCCAAGTTTTCTTGCTACAATTGAATTACACCCGTCACAACCCATGACAATTGGAGCTCGGATTTCTTCTTCATCTCCATTTTTTGTTTTTCCAATAACACCTATAACATGGTCATTTTCGATGATGAGATCTTTGACGGAGAATCCCTGTCGGGTTTCTGTAACAGCGTCAGCTTTTTCAAACATATAATTATCGAAAATTTCCCTGGGGATAACAAATCCTTTAGTAATTTGATCCTTCTTTTTTGTTCCTTGGAGGTGAATATCGAATTGTTTATTACTAGGACTTCCAAATGTAATTCGATTGATCTCGGATCCTTCCAATTTTTCTACTTCATCCAAGAGATTCAATTCCCGCATAATGCGGACACTTTTCCCAGATAATGCATCACCACAAATCTTATCTCTCGGGAATACCGCCTTATCCAACAAAATACAGTTTAAGCCCAGCCGGTGCGCATACAATGCAGCGGTAGTACCGGCAGGACCGGCACCCACAATAATGACATCAAACATCTTTAAATTTCTTCTGGAAGGTCAACACCAAAGGAAGGAAAAACAATTCCATACCTGAAGTAATTCACTGTCCGAAGTGTATAAAACAACCCTGCTAATGGGATTAGAAACCATGGCGCACGGACACAAAGGAACATGGATAAAATGAACAATGGGTAAAATCGAGCTCGCTGTAAATGTCGGACATGATTTGACCAGAAAAGTGCAATCACTGGGAAAGGTAATGATACAATACTGGCTGTACTAATGATGGGGTCGTCCATATAAAAGCCCAAAACTATAGCACCTGCCATTAATCCTACAGAAATAGAAAGAAAAAATATCTTTTTATCCCAATTAAAATTGAACCATTCACCTTTTGTTTCATCGAATTTGATCTCAAATTGAAAAATGGCTAATCCGCTTAAAAAAGCAGCTAAATAAGGAAGAAATGATTTTAAATCATTTATGGAACTATTCTGATTAGCCCAACCGATAAGAAGCAATAAAAGTGCAATGCCAAAATGGATGCCGTATTCTTTTTCATTAAGTCGTTTTTTACCCGCGGTCCAGATTTCTTTTGGCTGGAAAAAATAGATATATAAACCTGTTACAAATGCAAGTTTGAGCAAACCAATATACCAACCGGCCCATTCCCAATAGACAAAGCGGTCTGTTGAACCCATTTGCAAAACAATACCTGCCACGGTAAAGGTCCAAATGGTAAATAATTGGGTCAATCCCTTCGAATCAATAATTTTACCGAATTGTATAAAGAAGTTCCTCCATTTATTATAAAAGGAATTATCCGGAGGAAAAATACGTTCTACCAACATAAATTATCCAATAATTGGGGTTCCTGTGATAGAGGCGATGATCTCGTTTAATAAGATAAACCCCACCACGGTTGCAGACACTACAAATAAGATACGAACAAATACAGCGTTCACATTTTGATTGTCCATCCCAATCACCATTTCTGAAATAAAGTTAGGAATCCCCCAACGCATTAAAACAAAAACACCCGTAAGCATTCCTCCAATAGGCAACATATATTTAGATGATAGGTAATCCATTACATCAAAGAAACTCATATCCAAAAAAGATGTGATATTGAAAGAGCCCATGGAAAGTGAACAAAAAGCGCCCACGATGGTTACTACTGATCCGAAAATGATGGTGGCCTTTTTACGCGTCCAGCCCTTTTCATCAATAAAGTAAGCTGTAATCACTTCTAAAATGGAAATGGCAGACGTCAAAGCCGCCATAAAAAGCAGAAAGAAAAATAATGTTCCCCAAATGGCACCTCCGGCAATTTTAGGAAAAATTGTTGGCAAAACAACAAAAATCAACCCCGGACCAGCTCCTGGGTCAGCACCCATTGCAAATACTGTCGCAAAAATAGCCACACCTGCCATCATAGCAATCAATGTATCCAATAAAATAACCCACAAAGCCGACGATAATAGATTCTGATCTCTACGTAAATAACTACCGTAAGTGATCATCGTTCCCATACCCAAACTCAGTGTGAAAAAAGAATGTCCTAAGGCAAGTACAATACTTGATGCTGTTAAGTCTTCAAATTTTGGCTTAAACAAAAATTCCAAGGCCTGCATTCCATTGGGAAGCGTGAGTCCTCGAATCATGAGCATAACCAATATCACTAAAATCGCCGGCATCATAATTTTTGTCCACTTTTCAATCCCGCCTTTCACACCTCGTACAATGACAAAAATGGTGAGTCCCATAAATAAAACCTGCCAGATGATGGGTGCTATTGATCCAGTGATAAATGAATTAAAAAGCGAACCCGATAAATCCGGATTACCCGCTAATTTAGTAAACCCACCCGTTAGTGATATGAGAGTATATTTTATAGTCCAACCGCCTACAACACCATAAAAAGAAAGAATCACAAATGCAGATGCTACACCCAGCATCCCAACCCATTTCCAATTGGATTTTGGCGCTATTTTTTCGAATGCGCCAACTGGGCTAAGCTGCGTTTTTCGTCCTAAAACAAATTCAGCTATTACGATAGGAAGTCCAACAATTAGAATACAAATCAAATATACAATTGTAAACGCTCCACCTCCATTTTCCCCAGCCATATGTGGGTATTTCCAGATATTACCTAACCCCACAGCCGATCCGGATGCAGCTAGGATAAATCCAAGTTTTGATCCCCATTGTTCTCTACTCTGCATCTATAATTTCCCCCTTTTTGTCATTTCCTAACGGACTTGCCATTAAATGATCAAAATTGTGTAAATGTGCATCTACTACTGCGTCAATCATGCCATATACATAAATGAAACCTATCCACCAGGCATACTTGTTCCTTTTTTCAAGATACCGATGCTTTGAAGTATTCATATAATTATTTTTGTTTTCCTTCCAGGCATCATATGCTGCTAATTCCAATCCGACAATACTAACTGACTTCACCCATTTCCCATTATAAGCTTGCCCAAGTCCGGGAACTAACGAACAGTAAAATGCTATTTTTGAATTTTTTAATTTTTCTTCTTTTAATGGTAAAGCGAAAACAAAACCGATCATTAATATTAGAATAATGGGGAATTGTAATCTCATTGGTTTACACAAATGCAATACATTCAATTTCGACTTTGGCATTCAAGGGTAATCCAGACACCTCTACCGTGGACCTTGCAGGAAAATCAATGCCACTAAAAAATGCTTTAAATGATTCATTCACATAATTGAATCCTCTTAGATCAGTGACAAAAACGGTGAGTTTGACGATATGAGATTTATCTACACCAGCAGCTTTAAGAATTGCATCAATATTCTGTAACGCACGAAATGTTTCAGCTTTGATCCCTCCTTCTATTATTTTTCCTGTTCCAGGGATAATTCCTACCTGCCCAGCTGTATAAATAAAGCCCTTGGATTGCACTGCTTGATTATAAGTACCGATAGCCGCCGGTGCATTAGGTGTATGAAGTATTTTTTTCATGATATATCGAACCTTTTTTCTAAACAAATGCAAGGAAGTCCCACATCTTCATTGAGTTTACGATAAGCAGTCCCGTCAAATTTCCGTAAGAAGAATTCACCTACGGCAGCAACTGTGGTTTCAAACAAATGGCCGCCAATAGTTTGCATATCATGGTCGGATAAAACCACATGAGCATGGACAAAAGGAACGCCATCTTTCAGAGTAACATTCCCTTCAAAATTGACCAATTCCCAAACTTTAGGGAAGGATTTACGAATATATTCTTTCGCGATGGTATCATAAGCACCGATTTCGGTTTTTTTAACTGCACCGATCCCGGAAATCTTTGCATTCGTAATTCCTTGATCCTTACAAAATTGGGTTATTGTGTCCATAACCTTTTCATTTTTTTCAATATAAATGAAATAATCTTTTTCTACACATTCAAACTGCATTTCATTCTAGCTCTTTAATTTTTTAATTAATAATGTTTTTGTTTTGTCCAACGCAGGAATGATTGCAGCATTCTCTTTCCCACCTGCAGTGGCAAGATGAGATTTACCGCCGCCGCCGCCGCCAATAAACCCTCCAATTTCTTTCGCCAATTTTCCTGCAAAAATCCCATTTTCATTCAAATCTTTTGAGACCACAACTACGGCAAATGGTTTTTCATCACCTTCGCTGAAAAGGACGCCAATTCCGCTGGTCAATTTATTAAACAATTGGTCTCCTAAACCTTTCAATTCATCAATTGTTTCGACAGATATTTTTTTAATTATGATAGTATGATCTCCAACGGTTTCAGAGCCGGATAACAGGTCAATTTCCGAAGATGATTGATTATTTTTCTGTTTTAATTTTTTGCCAAGATCTTTTTTCTCCTGAATCAGAATAGATATTCTTTCTGCCATCCCAGATGGTGGTGTATTAAGCAATTGTTGCAATGTTGATAAAACTGTAGCATTGGATTGCATTTCTTCAACTGCTTTTTGTCCTGTGATGGCAACAATCCGCCTTACACCCGAAGCAAGAGATGCCTCTTCTGTAATCTTAAAAGATCCAATATCACCTGTCCGTTTCACATGGGTTCCACCACAGAGTTCCAACGAATAATCGCCAACCCTAACCACACGGACTTCATCACCATATTTCTCGCCGAAAAGAGCTTCAGCTCCCGCTGCCTTGGCATCATCAAAGCTTTTAATTGTAACGTTTAACTTTGTATTTAACAAGATCTGTTTGTTAACAATTGATTCAATTTTCTTAATTTGATCTGCAGTTATCTTTTCAAAATGGGTTATATCAAATCTTAAATAATCTGGATGGACTAATGAGCCTGCTTGATTGACATGATCTCCTAAAATATATTTGAGTGCTTTATACATTAAATGGGTCGCAGTATGATTATTCATAGTGGACTGCCGTCTGGATGCGTCTACTTTACAATTGACTTCACCCTGTTCAGTCATCACTCCTTTACAAATATGAATAAAGGAATTATTCTCTTTTTTTACATCCGATACTGTAAGCTCGACCCCTCGCCCATTAATTGTCCCCATATCACCTATTTGTCCACCGGATTCGGCGTAAAATGGGGTTTGGTCTAATACAACAAAAATAGAATCACCCTGAGACGTATATCGCCGAATATGAGATTTAGATTCTAATGATTCATATCCCAAAAAGGTTGAATCATTTCCTTCAGAAACAATGATCCATTCAGTTGAATCCGTTGATCCTTTAAATTTACCTGCATCTTTTGCTCGTTTTTTCTGCTCTGCCATTTCAGAATCAAAACCATCAACATCAACAGTTAATTCACGTTCCCGTGCCATGAGTTCGGTCAAATCTAATGGGAATCCATAGGTGTCGTAGAGTTTAAAGGCATCTGCACCGCCAATTTCATCTCCATCCAATTTAGATATAATTTTATCAAAATGATTGATTCCCCGATCCAATGTTTGGTTAAAAGAAACTTCTTCTGCTCGGATTACTTTTTCAATATGAGAGCGTTTATCCACGACTTCAGAGAAAATACTACCCATGATTTCTCCAACTGTGGGAACAAGTTTAAATAAAAATGGTTCAGCCAAATCTATGCTTCTTCCAAATCGAGCAGCCCGCCGGAGAATGCGTCTTAAAACGTATCCACGACCTTCATTCGATGGCAATGCACCATCCACAATAGAAAAGCATAACATTCGAATATGGTCTGCAATCACACGAAAAGGAATCGGATTGTCTTCATATGAAAAATCAGACAATGATTCAATTTTATGAATAATTGGTAAAAATAAATCTGAATCATAATTGCTTTTCTTTCCCTGGATAATTGTGGCTATTCTTTCTAAACCGGCTCCAGTATCCACATGTTTCTCTGGAAGATCTTCCAAAGTATTAGCATCAATTCGATTATTTTGAATAAAAACCAGATTCCATAATTCCCAATATTCATCCGTGTTATTAACACCTTTCGGATCCTGGTTTTCAGGATCATCACCAACATAATAATGAATTTCTGAACAAGGTCCACAAGGACCCGTTTCTCCCATTTCCCAAAAATTATCCTTTTTCCCACATCGGAGAACCCGATCATCTGCAATATCAGTTACTTCAGTCCAAAGATCAAAAGCTTCATCGTCATCTTCGTAAACTGTTGCCCAAAGCCGATCTTTATCTAGTTCCCAAACTTCAGTGAAGAGCTCCCATGCCCATTGGATTGCTTCTTTTTTATAATAATCACCAAAGGACCAATTTCCCAGCATTTCAAAAAATGTGTGATGAAAAGTATCTACACCCACTTCTTCTAGATCATTGTGTTTTCCCGAAACACGAATACATTTTTGACTATTTACTGCACGAAGATTTTCCGGAGTCGTTTGATTTAAAAAGATAGGCTTAAATTGGTTCATCCCTGCATTTGTAAAAAGGAGTGTGGGATCATCATTTGGTACCACTGGAGAACTACGGATAAATTGATGTCCCCTATCCTTAAAGAAGTCGATAAAGGATTGTCTAATTTCTGCTGATTTCATTGATGATATTTTGTAATTCTTATAGCGACATTAAAAAGAGAAACTAGTTTCAATACTGGTCATATTGATTGTTTCACCTTCATCCTTGACATCTCCATCTCCGTTAAAATCCTGAAATGTCCTTCGGAAGATATAAGTTAAAACCATGCCATTTCCCAATTTAAGTGATGCATTATATCCCGTAATTGTAGATTCAGAATGTTCAAAATCAAATGGGTTTGGCACATTTCTTTGTTGGTAAAACCAAGATGCTCTATCAATTTTACTAATCGGTTTAGCTAATTTTAATATTGCAGTAAAACTCTGGTTGGATGCTTTTTCAAAATCATTGATCTCTGCATTATACTGTTCACCTTTCAAATTTTGGAATGCTAATCCAGCATCAAATAAAGTTCCCAGATCAATATTTAATGAAGAATAAAACCCATTCTGTTTACCGTAGGTTCCCAGTTTGCTGGCTTTTGTAATAATTGTACCCTGATTCCCTGATATACTCTGGAAAGTAGCCCGCTCTATTTCGTAGGATCGATTAAAATACCCAAACTCAAAATTTCCTTTCGGTATCATCCGAAATTCAAAATTAAATTTTGCAGGGCCGAACCCTGCAGACAGACCAAAAGGGATTAATCCATATCCTGCCGCAGTGTCTTGGCCAGTTATGGGATAAATTGTTTCACCCAGTAATGCTGCGTATTGTGCATATGCATCTAAGGAGATGGGCCCTTCACGAAGTAGAGGAATTCCAATATCTAAAGCAAATGAATTAATTGGGTCCGATTTTTTCTTAATATTGATCGGTTCAGGTTTAGTTAATACACCATCTGGATCTATTACAATACCCCATAATGGCCAAGTATATGCTGAATC
>CAWVTW010000006.1:0-28533 GCA_963933175.1 uncultured bacterium | reverse complement strand
CTATGAAGTACGTCTTATTCATGAATTAAAGTATATAATATTATTTTGAAGCGACGGTAAAAAAGTAATCCAGCGGATTTTGTGGTGTGCCGTAATAATGAATCTCATAATGTAAATGGGGTGCAGTAGAGCGTCCTGTATTTCCCGTTAACCCAATAATATCTCCGCGTTTGACTTCTTCCCCGTATTTTACTTTCAATTTGGACAGGTGCGCAAAAACCGTGGAATACCCGGAACCATGATCAATTTTAATATGGTTTCCAAATCCACCCACATAATAAGCTCGCTTCACTACACCATCGGCAGGGGCATAAATCGGTGTTCCGATTGGAATTGTAATATCTTGTCCCTGATGGAATCGACGAACATTATCAATTGGATCTATTCTGTATCCATAACTTGAATTGAGATATCCACCATCTACAGGTCGAACAGAAGGTATTTTAGCAATTCGCTGAATGTCTTCCTGAACCTTTTCATAAATGGATTTATAGCTGGTCAACTCAAGATTGACTTCACGGGATAACCTTCCCACATTCATTTCCAAAATGGATAATTCTTTATTTACGGCAGGTACAAGATTATCTGAAAATATATTTGATTCTAATGACCTACCTCCAATTCCAAGTTTTCGGATATCTTGATCAATTTCAGGCATCCCCGCATAGGTTCTTATGGCCTTATCCTTTTCTTCAATGATTGCAATTTGATCATCGATTTGTTTAAGACGTTCCTGAAGAACCTCCAAATTATTGGCAATATTCGAATAGTTTGATTTGAATTCGGCTAATCGTTTCTCGTAAAGATAGTTGCTGAGAAAATCCGCACTCATAAATAGGAATGCACCGATCACAACAGTCGTCACACCTAGGAGTGCAATCGCTTGACTGTGGGTAAAATGCCACTGCCGGACACCAGTTTTGGTCTCTCTTTGAAAAATGAAGTTTTTATTTGATAAGGGGTGCTTCATGGGTTTATTTAGCCCGATATATTCGAATATGTTACGCTTTTTGGGGGTGAATTAAAACTGATTTATTCGGGAATGGATTCTCGGGGATTTTCATCTTTTTCTTGTTTCGCATCCAAATCATCATCATTTACTTTTGGGTGATCAATCGTCGGTTCAGGTTCATTTTTTTTCGAAACATCAACAATCTCAGAATCTTCAATACCATATTCAGCTTTGATCTTTTCAATTTCAGATTCTTTATCAGATACTTCAACTTTAATTTCATCCACACGATTTACAATATTAAAAAATTCAGTATTCCCTGAAAATGTTGCCATATGATCTTCTTTGGTATGGGAATAAGCCAGATGACCTAATTCCTCGTATTTACGTCCCATTTCTCTTTGGAGTTGATGAATCTCGAATTTGATCTTGGAAATACGAGTCATTTCCTCTGTTTTCGCCATAGCGATGCGGCTCATCTCTTCTGCCTTTTCCACTGCGGATGAGCTCCACTCTTTCATATTTTCTTTAAGATCGTCCCAAAGTTTTGACATTTTTGTTTCCTAATTATTTTGTATTAACTATAAAATAACAACACAGAATTTACGAAAGTTTATAGAATAATTTATCGAATTCAATTTGACAAATGAATCTGATTTACTGACTGTATATCTTGAATTTCGGATAACTTATTCAAATCATCGTTGGATAAACGGTTATCCACCCGGATTACTGCGAATGCTTTCCCTTCTTCGCCGCTCCTGTTCAGTAGGTATGCCGCAATATTGATATTTAGATTACCTAGTAAGGTTCCTACATTTCCAATCACACCTGGGACATCATTATTTTCTACCAAAAGTAGGGTACCTCGTGGCGTCACTTCCATTTCCCTACCAAGTATATTTACAAGACGGGGTCGATGATCATCGAAAACACTTCCGTCCAATTTGTAAACAGTTTTATTAATGGTGACTTTTGTAGAGATTAAATTAATATAGCTTGATTTTACTGTTGAATAATGGATGTCAATTTCCAAGCCTAATTCTTGCGCGATTGACTCAGCATTGATGTAATTAATCCGTTCAGGAACTTGGGATTGGAGTAAACCTTTTATGCAAGCGAGAGAAATTGGTTTGATCTCATCTGCAGTTCCATAACATTCAATAGAGATGTGACTTATTGGACCTTTGGCAATCTGGAATTGTATTTGGCCTAACATTTCAGCCAAATCGAGGAAGGGTTGAATTTCCTTGAGTTTTGCCAAATCCGAAATGGGCATATTTAAAGCGTTGGTTAGTTTATCGTTTAATAAACAATCGCGTACCTGTTCACAAATAGCACTACTAACACCTTCTTTTGCTTCCTTCGTAGATGCACCTAAGTGAGGCGACAAAACAATTTTCGGTATCCCTACCAATGGATGATCTCCATCGATCGGTTCAGATGTAAACACATCAATGGCTGCGCCACCAATCTTTTGTTGTGTAACAGCTTTTGCCAAATCCACCTCATTAATGATGCCACCTCGAGCCACATTGATTATCCGCGCCGATGATTTCATTCGACAAAGGCGATCATAATTAAAAAGGTCTTTCGTATGTTTGTTCAATGGTACATGGAGCGTAATAAAATCTGCACTTTCCGTCAAGGTATCCAAGTCAACTATCTTGATCTCATCTTCCCGAAACATGTCCTGATTCACAAATGGGTCATAGCCAATAATATTCATGCCAAAAGATCGACATCGATCCATCACTTCCCGACCAATTTTCCCTAAGCCAACAATACCCAGTGTCTTATTGCGAAGTTCAGTCCCAACTAAATGATCGCGATTCCATTCTCCTTTTTCCAGTCCGCTATGCCCTAGATGAATATTCCGAGATAATGTTAACATCAATGCCACAGTATGTTCTGCAGCAGAAATTGTATTCACATCGGGTGTATTCATTACTACAACACCTTTACGTGTTGCAGATGGGAAATCGATGTTGTCTACTCCAACGCCAGCTCTGCCTATGACAAGTAAATTTTGTGAAGACTGTATCATGTCAGCTGTAATATTGGTGCCACTTCGGATGATCCAGCCATGTACATCCCGAGCAGCTGATTGCTTTTCTTCAGGTGTACCATCAGGTAAATAAACAATTTCTAAACCAGCATCATTTAAAATGGCCAAACCAGCATCTGTAATAGGATCAGATAAGAGAACTTTCATTGGGGCGTATATATTGATGAATGGTTATTATTGAGCGCTAATCAAGTTAAGAGCTGATCCTGCTTTGAACCATTCGATCTGAGCATCATTATACGTGTGCTTGCAAAGAATCTCATCTGTTGATCCATCCGAATGACTAATTTTCAACGTGAGCAATTTTCCAGTTGAAAATTGATTCAAATCCAAAAAGTCAAATGTGTCATCTTCCTGGATTTTATCGTAATCAGTTTTATCAGCAAATGTTAAACCGAGCATGCCTTGTTTCTTTAAATTTGTTTCGTGAATCCTTGCAAAGGATCTGACTAAAACAACGCTTACGCCTAAATGTCTTGGTTCCATGGCTGCATGTTCACGGGAAGAGCCTTCACCATAGTTTTCATCCCCCACGACAATGGTTGGTATCCGGGCAGTTTGATAGTCACGTTGTGTAGATGGAACGCTACCATATTCTCCCGTTTTTTGATTCTTAACATTATTGGTACGATCATTAAAATAATTCACAGCACCGGTAAGCATATTTTCTGAAATATGATCTAAATGTCCACGAAATTTCAACCAGGGTCCGGCCATGGAAATATGATCGGTCGTACACTTCCCTTTTGCTTTAATAAGCAATTTCATCCCGGTAATATTTTCTCCGTCCCAAGGCTCAAACGGTGTTAGTAATTCAAGCCTTTCCGAGTTTGGATTAACTTTTACTTCTATCGATGAACCATTTTGAGAGGGAGTTTGATATCCCAAATCTTCCACAGCAAAACCATTCGGGGGTAGATCATGACCAACAGGTGCATCCAACACCACTGAATCGCCAGCTTCGTTCACCAAGGTATCCCTTAACGGATCAAATGTGAGATCACCTGCAATAGCTAATGCTGTAACTAATTCAGGAGAAGCAACAAAAGCATGGGTATTTGGATTACCATCAGCCCGTTTTGCAAAATTCCGGTTAAATGAATGGACAATAGTGTTTTTTTCTTGGTTTTCTGCACCAGCACGAGCCCATTGGCCAATACATGGTCCACAAGCATTTGCAAATACTTCTGCACCCAATTGTTCAAAAATATCAATAAAACCATCTCTCTCAATAGTGTATCTAACCTGTTCAGAACCAGGCGTAATTGTGAATTTGGCTTTTGTTTTGAGCCCTTTATCTACCGCTTGTTTTGCAATAGATGCGGCACGGGAAATATCTTCATAAGAAGAATTTGTACATGAACCAATCAATCCAACTTCGATTGTGGTTGGCCAATTATTCTCTGCGGCAGCTAATCCCATTTGCGAAACCGGCGTGGCTTTATCTGGTGTGAATGGACCATTCAAGTGTGGTTCTAATTCTGATAAATTAATTTCGATTACTTGGTCATAATAATCTTCCGGGTTTAATAGTACTTCATCATCTGCCCGAAGATATTTTCTCATTCCATTGGCGAGATCAGCCACTTTATCCCGACCTGTGGCTCGAAGGTATTTTTCCATATGATCATCGTATCCAAATATGGAAGTGGTAGCACCAATCTCCGCACCCATATTACAAATAGTTCCTTTTCCGGTACATGATAAATTATCGGCACCGGGGCCAAAATATTCTACGATTGCATCTGTTCCACCCTTTACAGTTAATATACCAGCCACCTTTAGTATTACATCTTTTGCTGATGTCCAGCCATTCATTTCACCCACAAGTTTGACACCAATTAACTTAGGGAATTTCAGTTCCCATGCCATTCCTGCCATCACATCGACTGCATCAGCGCCACCTACACCAATGGCAACCATACCTAATCCGCCTGCATTCACAGTATGACTATCTGTACCTATCATCATACCACCTGGAAATGCGTAATTTTCTAAAACTACCTGGTGAATTATCCCTGCACCAGGTTTCCAAAATCCAATGCCATATTTATCTGAAACAGATTCAAGGAAATCATACACTTCACCATTCACATCCTTGGCCTGTGCAAGATCTATTCTTGCACTTTCTTTGGCCTGAATCAAATGGTCACAATGGACTGTGGATGGAACAGCTACCCTATTTTTACCGGCCATCATGAATTGAAGTAATGCCATTTGTGCAGTTGCATCTTGCATAGCAACACGATCTGGTGCAAAATCAACATAAGATTCACCGCGACCAAATGCCTCCGTAGGTTTCCCGTCAAATAGATGAGAATATAAAACTTTTTCAGCTAGCGTCATGGGGCGATTCAAAACGGACTGGGCCGTTTTGATCTGATCTGCCATCCGAGCATAAACGCCCTTAATCATATCCAAGTCGAACATGAATAATATTTCTCCATAATTGTGTTAAGATTTGTAGGAACAAAAACGGTATTTACCGTTATAAACCAAGACCTAAATTTACTGGAGACAACCCATACTTTCCAATGCAGTTAATGAACTCAATCCGTAATTTTCACGCCATGATTCGACATCTCACGATCTTTTTTCTCTTATCAAACGCCATTTTTGCATCTGTATCGACAAAAGTTATTCAAAATAATGCAGCTCAATTGCTCATACAAGTTGATATCAATGCCACCAGTGAAGCAGATATTCAACCAATAACATTTATCGTAGGGTTCCCAACCGATGAATTACCGGTAACTCGAATTCAATTTCTCAATAAATCAGAATTGTCTTTTACACATCTTCAAGACTCCAAGGGTGATTTTGATTGGATCAATCAACAAAGACTAAAAAATCTAGAAACAGGGACGATTCGGGTTTCGCCACGTGACGATTCTAATGGATATTATCAAAAAATTATCATTACACTTGATTTTTCAATAACAGATAATCCAATTCGAAACCCAACTAAAACAGAATCAGAATTTTTAAAGAACAGAATTATAAATTGGGAAACAGCAAAATCTTGGATGATAAAGGGAAAAAGAACATCCGAAAAAGTTGCAACAGCGACCGATGGTCAATGGATCCAGTTTTTCCTGAATGAAGATGGTATGGCATCTATTCCATATACAGCCTTATCTGCAGTTCTTTCTAATATTTCATTAATTGATCCGCGATCATTTTCTATTTTTATGGCTCAGGAATTTGGACGATCACGCACACAATCTATTAATCAGGATATGGCTGAAAATTTAGTTGAAATAGGTATTTGGGTTGATGGCGAAATTGATGGTTCGTTTGACCCTGAAGACCAAATTATTTTTTATGGTCGTGGTCCATCCGGATTTGATAATGTCGACGGCAATCTGAATTGGCATCAAAATATTTATTTCACATCCAATTCTTGCTGGCTTTTTATTCCAACGGATTCAAGTCTCCGTGGAAAAAGAGTGACTCCATCAATCCAGCCAGAAACAGTTTCAATTACGTTAGATTATGGCATGACAGCGGTCCATCATGAATTGGATTTAGTGAACTTGAATGGCGCAGGTACACTTTGGCTCAGCAGTCCCATTTCATCTGGTGGTGCCCAAGCTATACTTACCGATCTCCAGAACCCAAAGTATGGTGTTGATAGTAAAATTACAGCCCGTATTTATGGCCATTCTCTCTCTGAAACTGCCAACCCAAATCATGAAATTGCGATTTATTACGCAAGTTTGAATGGAACAGTTATTGGTGATACAGTGAAGTGGGGCAGTTCTTCGAAACGCGATATTACAGATAATTCTCCAAATATTACTTTAAACGATGGGTCTAATGTTTTTTATATCAGGAATCAATCATCGGATGGAAATTCTTCACCATATTTAGATTATTTTGAACTTTATTATGGCAGGGAACTTTCCTTTTCGGAATCATATGAATTCATTTCACCCATTAGCGGGCAAGATATTCGGTTTTCATTTTCAGGACAAAAAAGCCAATCAGATTACTTATGGGATATTACTGATTTGGAGAATCCTGAATTAATTCAGTTTACTGAATCAGGTTTCGCGGATGTATCCGTTTCAACTAACTCATCGAACTATTTTGTATTTTTTAATATGAATAATCTGTCTGAGGTTGATGAATTAATGTTGAAAGAATCCCAAAGTTTTTTATCTCTTCGACAAACGGGAATACAAATGGAATATATTGTGGTGGGTCCGGAACAATTTCGAGAAGAAGCTTCCGAATTAGTTCAATTAAGGTCACCTGCAGTCTATGCTAGTTTAGAGGAAATATATGATGAATTTTCCGCTGGAAATAAAGATCCCATGGCAATTCGTAGTTTTGTGCAATGGACACAGGAGAATTGGACAGATCCAATCCCAAATTTCCTAATGATCCTTGGCGATGGCGGTTATGATTATAGGAATATTACGGGACAATCGACCATAATCGCACCAACGATTCAAACTACATCCTATGCAACTGACGATAAACTGGCCACAATCCATGGGAATATTCCTGAACTTGCCATTGGCCGATTTCCTGCACGAAATGAAATTGAAGTCGTGAATTTCGTTGAAAAAATTATGGCCATGGAAACAACGCCTCAATTTGGACCTTGGAGGCAACGGGTTATTCTAATGGCCGATGATGGCGCAAGACCGGAACCAACCAGCGGATCAATTGAAACTGGAAAATCTCATACCCGGAATTCGGAAACTTTGGCAGGACTCATTCCATCTTTTATCAGTGTAGAAAAACTGTATTTATTAGAATATCCGGAAGTGAGTGATGCTTCATCTTATGGTGTGGTAAAACCCGATGCCACGGTAGATCTTTTTAATAAATTAAATAAAGGGAGTGCTATTATCTCCTACATAGGACATGGATCTCCCGATCAACTTGCACAAGAAAAACTATTATCTTTAGATCGAGGGGATATCAATCAAATGAATACAGGAGGAAAAATGCCATTATGGATTGTAGGCACCTGTTCATTCGGCCATTTTGACGACCCACTCACTGAATCTTTCGCAGAAGAATTGATTCGTGAGCCTATGGATGCAGCATCTATGGTGATTTCGACTTCACGAAAAATTTCAGTTAGCGGAAATTCAAGATATACGAGACAATTATTTGAAACAATCTTTGAAAATAATCACGTGACGGATTCTCCTGTTGGAATAGTCTTACAAACTGTAAAAGATGGAGCACCAGAAGGGCAATATTTTCATTTATTTGGTGACCCGGCTATGCTAATTCCAATGCCAAATAGGACCATAACAATTTCGAATGTCTCTCCAGACACATTGGAGACTCTTGGTATTGCAACTTTCAATGGGACCCAAACAGAAATACCAGGATTCGGAAATGGGTATATTACCTTAATAGATGCAAATCGCAGTGTGACCAGAGAATACCAAATAAGTTCCGAGACTCATTCTTTATCTTACACCCTTCCCGGAGCCACATTGTTTCGTGGACAATTTTCTTTTAGTGGTGAAAATTTTTCCGGTAATATACGAATCCCCCAAGATATCTCCTATTCGACTGATCCAGCACGCCTCATGATCTATGTTCACGATAATGAAAAAGAAGCAATTGGGGTTATGGGAGAAATACAATTAACGGGTGGCGAGGGGACTAATGATACTTTCGGACCACAGATCTCATTTGAGACCATTTCCGGACAAAAATTGGAAAATGGTGATCACTTTTCTGAAAGTGAAGATCTGATCATTCGATTTTCAGATCCATTAGGAATAAATTTGACCAATGAATCGGGACACGAAATACAGGTGACTGATATAGAAACCGGCAACTCTGAATCCATTACCCAGGATTTTTATTACGACCAAAATAGTATTATTACCGGTACAGTTACTTTCAATAGATCTACAGATAATGATATGAATATCAGAGTGCAAGCTTGGGATAGTGCCAACAATCCATCTGAAAAAGAGATTCGTCTTTCCAGAACTATTCATAACGAGTTCAAGATCTATAATGCTTATAATTATCCAAACCCATTCTCTACATTTACACAATTTGCTTTCGAAATAACACAAAATGCAGATATAAAACTGGACGTTTATACACTTGGCGGACGTCGAATTAAATCCTTTGATGAAAGCAACATTTCGCCCGGATACCATACCATTGAATGGGATGGGATGGACACTTATGGTGGGCAAATTGCAAATGGAGTTTATTTATTTCGACTGAAGGCCATTGGAGATGAAACTACTGAAACCTATATCGGCCGCTGCGCAAAATACCAATAAAAATATACTATGGATTTGAAGCCCCTTATACTTGCATCCGCATCCCCTCGTCGAGAACAACTCTTGAATCAAATTGGGTTAGTATTTTCTGTGGTTCCAAGCAAAGTGATAGAAGATTTTTCATTGGCTCTTCCACCAGAAGCATTTACAGAACACTGGGCCAGAGAAAAAGCAAAATACGTAGCAGAAGATAATCCAGATACCATGGTGGTTGGTGCAGATACAATTGTGGTTTTGAATGGAAAGATACTTGGAAAACCCAAAAATGAACTGGATAGTTTTTCTATGCTTCAGTCCTTGTCAGGACATACCCACGAAGTGATCACAGGCATGTCCTTTCTAAAGGTTGATTCTGGTATTGACTTTACTTTTAATGAACGAACATATGTTTCATTTAAAACTTTAAGTGATTCTGATATTCGCTATTATATTGATAATTACAATCCATTTGATAAAGCCGGAAGCTATGGAATTCAAGACTGGTTTTCAATACACATTCGACAAATTAAAGGATGCTATTTTAACGTGATGGGGTTGCCGCTTTCATCTTTCTATTCACATTATAGTAGACTTACAAATTATTTAAACAGACCATGATTCATATTACTGATTCCATCACTATTTTTGAGAATCAAATTGACTTCAAAGCAATTAGATCTTCTGGACCTGGTGGCCAACATGTGAATAAAGTATCTACTGCCATTTCGTTAAAATATGATGTTTTGACTCAAAACTATCCATCATGGTTTTTAGCACAATTAAAATTGAATGCTGGATCACAATTCTCAAAAAATGGGGTTATTATCCTTAAAGCTCAATCTTATCGTTCCCAAGCCAGAAACAAAGATGATGCATTAACACGATTGATCCACCTTTTCAAACAATCTGCAATTCGACCAATAAAAAGGATGAAAACAATTCCGGCCAAAAGTGTTAACCAAAACCGTCTCAACCTTAAAAAATTACAAAGTAAAAAAAAGATTTTAAGAAAACCACCAAAATTGGACGAATAAACTTTTTCTCATAAGATACTGACCTGTAATTTCAAGAATAATTTTCTATCCCTATGGCCCAATTTTATAAAGAATTAAAAGAGTTAAGAGAATCTCGTGGAATTTCCATGGAGGAGATCAGTGATCGCACTAAAATCAATATACGATATTTACATTCTATTGAATCGGGAGAATTTAGTGAAATAGAGATTCCATACCTTCGCCTTTTTCTCCGTGCCTATGCTGAGGAAATTGGAGGCGATTCTGATAGAGCATTGGAACAACTGGATTCTTATTTAGGAACCAGCCGCCCGATTTCTCATAAGGCTTTGACTACAAAAGATGAGCACTTTGACAATCAAGAAAAATTTGGTGGAGAAACTGATATCCCTTCAAATACTGACCAAAAATTCCGGAAGGATTTAATAAAAGGTGGTCTTCTTCTCATAGTTTTTATTTTTTCTATTTTGATCTTTAAAAAAATATTCAATACAGAAAGTACGGCAGTCATTCCTACTATGATTCAAGAATACGTACAGTCCATTTCAGAGCAAGAACTATCATCTCACTATTTATTAGATCAGACTAGAGAAGAATTACTTCCTGTCTCACCACCTTTTTTTATAAAACTTCGTGTGAGGGAGCAAACAGCTTATTCTTTTAAAAATGATACATTCCCGGCTATTTCGAATCTTTTGCAGGAAAATTGGGAACAAGATCTCAACGCTTTTGTCAAAACATCAGAATTGTTATTCTCCAATACAAACGGTCTAACTTTGTTTATTAATGGTGTAAACATAACCAATATCACTAATTACAATAATCCCCTTCGATTGACCATTCGCCCTTCCCCTCCATCCATGGTCATCCAGCGGTATAAACCGCTTCGGTAATACCCTTCTAATACAACCCACTTTTCTCCACTGAGGTTTTTCTCATAGGGAAGCCCTTATCTTTTTTAAAAATAATCTTAATATTTATTGACATTTTTCCCATGTTAAGGTAAGATTGTGGGTAGTTGTGGGTAACTTCCCCTTTCAAACATGACCTTGACAAATAATACATTTACAGGCGAATATGCATACTCCCTTGATTCCAAGGGCCGTGTAAATATTCCGGCCAAATTTCGGCAATCCCTGTCCGATGATAACGAAGGCACTTTCGTTATTACAAGAGGTATGGATTCATGCGTTTGGGTATATCCCCTTATTCAATGGAAAGACATTGAGTCTAATCTCCGTAATCTTTCATCTCTTTCAAAAATCAACAGGACATTCGTGCGCAATACTGCACGGTATGCATCCCCTTCCACTTATGATAAACAGGGGCGCATCACTTTGACTCCGTACCTGATCGATTACGCCGGTTTAGATAAAGATGTATTAATTGTTGGTATGGTAAATAAAATTGAAATTTGGAATCCAACCCGTTTGGATGAAACAGATAAACAGAATTTAGAAATTGATCCAGCGGCATATGATGAACTGGCTAAAAACATTATTATCTAATGATACAGGGAAGGCAATCGGGAACGCAAGTTCACGTTCCGGTTCTGCCGACGGAGGTTATTTTCTACCTCAATATTATTACCGACGGTATCTATCTAGACGGAACAGTTGGGCTCGGGGGACACGCCTCGCTTATCCTCGACCATCTGTCACCCAAGGGTCATTTCATAGGAACTGATCTGGATAATGAGGCACTTTTATTATGCAACAAACGTCTCTCTGGTTATCCAACCCCTGTCTCCCTTTTTCACAACTCTTATCACAATTTTAATGCTACCCTTGATGAATTGGGAATTGATCAAGTGAACGGGTTTTTATTGGACCTAGGGCTCTCTTCATTGCAAATGGATTCACATTTGCGGGGGTTTTCCTATTCAACAGACTCAGATCTGGACATGAGGTTTGATTCATCTCAAGAAATTAAAGCTTCGGGAATTTTAAATCATCTTTCTGTAAATGATTTGGCGAATGTGATTTTTCAATATGGTGAAGAAAGACGATCCCGCGCTATTGCAAAAAGTATCGTAAAAATGAGACCGTTGACTACCGTATTTGACTTGGTTGAATCCATCCGTAGAAGTACTCCCCCAAATCATCGAGATAGGACGTTGGCGCGTGTTTTTCAGGCTATTCGAATCAAGGTTAATGGCGAATTGGAAAAACTTGAAAATTTCCTTTCAACCTTTCGAGACCGGCTTGTAATTGGTGGGCGTGTCGCCATCATTAGTTTTCACTCCCTGGAAGACAGATTAGTGAAACATAGTTTTAAAGAACTAGCGAAAGAAGGTGTCCTATCAATCCTAACAAAAAAACCGGTAATTGCCACTAATGAAGAGATGGCAGAAAACAGACGCTCTAGAAGTGCAAAACTACGTGTAGCAGAAAGGATATCTTAATGGCAAAAAAAAGAATATCAAAACGAGCCCGGGATTTGATTCAAAGTCTCCTATTTTTCATTTCCACATTTGGAATTATCTCCTGTCTCATTTTTTATTTATGGGTCTATACAGAGATTGATGAAACTCTTCTAGCTATCGAGATCCAAAATTCCACAGCGAAAGAATTACAAAATGATGTCAATGAACTCCAAAGCAAAATAGAATCATTGAGCCGACCAGACGTGATTGCAAGAAAAGCGCGTGAAGAATTGAATATGGTATTTACCCAACCTGAAACCCTCCAGATTATAATAGATCGAAAAATGACCAAAATCTTGTGACAAAAACGTATTTGAAATACAAACCACGGATTACCATACTGGCTGGATTCATCATCCTATCATGGTTAGGCCTCTGTGTGCGGCTATTTCAAGTACAAATTCTCAATGGCGCGCAATATCAAATGGCGGTCGTCAATCAATCTCAGAAAAAACAAATCATCCCAGCAAACCGTGGTAATATTTTCGATAGGAAAGATAAACCTCTCACGCGGAACATTATTCATTACACACTTTCTGCAAATCCAGACAAGGTAAAAGATAAGATTGGTCTCGCTACAGCAATCAGTGAAAGAACCGGACATCCCAAAGAGAAATACTTAAAAAAACTAAACTCAAATGCAAAGTTTTCTTACCTTGAGCGAAATATCCAACGAGAAACATTGGGCACCTTGGAAATAACAACTTTCGAGGGATTGAAAATTGAAAGAAAATATCGCCGTTTCTACCCACATAACCATATTGCTGCCCAAGTGCTTGGTTTTACTAACATAGATGACGAAGGTATTTCTGGAATTGAAAAAGATTTCAACTCATATTTAACAGGAAAACCAGGTTCCGTTTATAAGACAAAAGGATGGAGTGGAAAAGTCCAACACAAAAGTGGCATGCCCTATCAAGCGCCCATGGATGGTTGCAACATTCAATTAACTCTGGACCTAGAATATCAATCAATCCTAGAAGAAGAATTAGAACGGCGTCAGATTGAAACAAATGCGTTATCAGCCACTGGAATAATTATGAATCCGCAAACAGGTGAGATTTTAGCTATGGCATCTACACCAGGATTTGATAATAATAAATTTGGAACATCGGCTCCAGCTCAACAACGGATCAGATCCATTACAGATCAATTTGAACCAGGTTCAACCTTTAAGGTTGTTTCCGCTGTTTCGGCCATTTCTGGAAATACAGTTAGCCTGGAAGATGAATTCCACTGTGAAAATGGCGAATTTTCTTATTACAATATTACAGTGAGAGATCACACTGAACATGCCATGCTAACCCTTCCTGGAATTATTTGTTTTTCAAGCAATATCGGCATGATCAAAGTAATGGAACGAGTAGGGACAAAATCTCTTTACCGAACTAGTCGGGATTTTGGATTTGGATCCACCACCGGAATCAGTCTTGCTGGTGAAATGAGTGGAAAATTGAGTGCTGTAAAAAATTGGAGTGCCGTTTCCTTGGGACAGATTGCCATGGGGCATGAAGTGGGTGTTACCGCTATCCAATTAGCTTCCGCCTACTGCGCGATTGCCAACGGAGGTTACCTTGTAACGCCTCGTCTGGTTCGGCAAATCATTGACCGAAACCAGGAAGTAATTTATGCTGAAGAGCCATCCGTAATTCGGAAAATTTCTGACCAGAAAACAATGGAAAATATTCGAAAAATGCTTAGGGGTGTAGTCATGAACGGGACAGGCCATAATGCTAATATTTCTGGTTGGGATGTAGCAGGAAAAACAGGCACTGCTCAGAAGTGGATAGATGGCCAATATTCCAATGATAAGTTCATTTCCAATTTTGTTGGATTTTTCCCTTACCAAAATCCACAACTTCTTGCTTTTATTATGTTAGATGAACCGAACCAGCCTTACCACTGGGGATCTGAGGGTGCAGCTATTGCTTTTAAACGTGTCATGAAGCGTATTATCAGTATGGATGATGAAATTACCCCGCCAACAAGGGATTCGGATCAGGGTATCTTTGCGTATCAATTACCCAAAAATGATGTGATCATACGAAATGAACCACCTATCGCTATTCAAGCATCTTCCTTGCCGCTAGGGTTATCTACCGTTGCTAGGTTTTCAAATAAAGTTGAAATGCCTGAGATCCGTGGTTTTAGCATGCGGAAGGCCATGACATCTCTTCGCCAAGCCGGGTTAAAATATATAATTAAAGGAAGCGGAAAAGTTGCATGGCAGAGTCCAGAACCGGGAACAATTTTGAACAAAGGGCACACTTGCACCGTAGGATTTAAATGACAAAGTCTCTACGCACTATTGCTCATTCATTATTTCAACCATCCCGGGAAATTCCAAATGTTACGGTTACGGGGGTGAAATTGAATTCTTCCCAGGTTGAAGATGGTGATCTTTTTATTGCTATTCCCGGGACAAAAGTAGATGGCCATGATTTTATAGGTGATGCCATTGATTCAGGAGCAATAGCCATTATTTCCAATGGACGAGATGTAGGTGAGTTGTCTGTTCCTCAAATAAAAGTGGCAAACCCAAGGCGTGCTGCATCAATAGTTGCTGCAGAATATTATGGGCATCCTACAAAAGGCCTTATTGTCCTTGGCATAACCGGGACCAATGGTAAAACAACCACTGCTTCTCTCCTTTATTCTATATTGAATAACGCCGGGCACAAAACAGCTCAATTGGGAACATTAGGTACAATTGCTGATGGTTTTAATCAAGAAGCTACATTAACCACCCCGGACTCCATTTCATTACAAAAAATATTTTCAGAATTGAGGGATGCGGATTTCTCACACATTGTCATGGAAGTTTCTTCCCATGCGTTAGATCAATACAGGGTCGCAGATATTGAATTTGATGTGGCCCTGTTCACCAATTTGACACCCGAGCATTTGGATTACCATGCTTCGATAGAAGCCTACTATCAGGCGAAAGCGCGCCTTTTCAGAATGTTACCATTGGAATCCACTGCCATCGTGAATGAGTCCGATCCAAATGGGTTGAGAATGGCAGAAGAAACGAATGCCCCAACTTTGACTTTTTCCCGTTCAAATGGGAATTCCATTCATTTTTCTGATTTAAATATTTCCACTTCTGGGATTCATGGCGAGATTATTGCAGGTCATATCACCTATGAAATCAACTCAAGTCTTGTGGGTGAATTCAATGAAGAAAATATATTAGGCGCAGTTTCCGTGGCTCATGCCTTGGGTATCGAGAAAGAAATGATTGAAGATGGGATCAAAAAATGTACTGCTATTCCCGGCCGAATGGAATCCTTCCCATTGGCTAATGGCGCAAAAGCGATCATAGATTATGCTCACACACCAGATGCTTATGAAAAGATATTAGGTACCTTAAAAGAAATTTCTTTGGATGATTCCTACCTATATGTCGTTTTCGGAGCCGGTGGTGATAGAGATGCAAGCAAACGTCCGGAGATGGCCCGAATTGCTGAAATTTTTGCAACTCATTGTTTCGTAACACCAGATAATCCCAGAACAGAAGATCCAGATCAAATTTCGAAAGAAATAATTGGTGGTTTTTCTGGAAGAAATTTCACGGTATTTAAGGATCGAGGGGCTGGTTTAGAAGATGCTCTAAATCGATCTGAGAAAAATGATATTGTAGCTATTTTAGGAAAAGGTAGAGAAGAGTATCAGGATATCAAGAGTAAAAAAGAATTCTACTCTGATCTGGAGATTATTAGGAGATATCAATGAGAATTGACATCAAATATCCAGAAAGATTTACAGCAATTTTTGAAACCGTTACCGGAAATAAACTACATCACCCAGTTCTGGGCATTACAACTGATAGTCGCAAAATACAAGAGAATGATCTATATATTGCTTTGCTAGGAGAGCAAGTTGACGGTCATTCCTTCCTTGGTAATGTTGAAAATTCTGGTGCAACCGCTGCCTTGGTTTCACAGATTAATGAATCTTTGGGTTTACAGCAAATTGTATGTGATAATCCATTAATAATGATCGGGAAAATTGCCAATGCATGGCGAAAACAATTTGATATTCCGGTAATAGGCATTACCGGTTCTAATGGCAAAACATCTACAAAAGATTTACTCGTACATGTACTGCAAAGCAGTTATAATGTACACGCCACACAGGGGAATTTCAATACTACAATTGGGCTTCCCCTGACCCTCCTTCAAATGAATAATGAGCATTCGATTTCTATTCTTGAAATGGGTGCCAGTGTTCCCGGTGAAATTGATGTGCTTTGCAGAATGGCTAAGCCCACTCATGGAGTCATCACCAACATTGCACCTGCTCATTTAGAAGGCTTTGGCTCAATTGAAACAATTACCCAGGAAAAGGGAGCGCTTTTTCGCTCACTGGAAAATGGCATCTCATTTGTGAATTTGGCTGATGACAAAGTAGCAGGAATGGAAATTCCTGGTAAAAAAGTCACATTTGGTCTCACGCCGGAATGTGACTTCCCTGCTGATATTCACCAAGAAAATAATGGATCACTTACTTTGATTCTGGATTCTTATGATATACCCACTGGTAGCCATAATTTATCTTTTATTAAAAACAGTATTGCTGTTACTGCCATAGCAGTAACTCTGGGAGTAGAATGGAATAATGTGATTGAAAGGATTCAATCCTTTAAACCTACTTCAGGAAGGTGCCAAGTCAAGCAATTTGATGATATTACTGTCATTGACGATACCTATAATGCAAATTTAATCTCATCATTGGCAGCATTGGATTATTTAAAATCATTTTCCGGTAACGGACGTCGAATCTTTGTTTTTGGTGATATGTTTGAATTAGGCCCCACATCCCATGAGCAACACCGCAAGATCGGCAAAAAATGCACTGAGTTAGAACTAGATGGTGTTTTTACATTGGGACAAAATACAATTCACACCGATTCGATGATTAACAATGGAATTAATCATAAACATTTTGAATCGCATGATGAGTTGATCCATTCATTGAAAGATATTGTTCACTCTGGAGATAAAATTTTATTTAAGGGATCTCGTGGGATGGCCATGGAAAAAGTGATCAAGGGAGTTTTTGCAGACTAATGTTGTATTATTTCCTGACACCCCTCAAAGAAACCTTTTCTGCTTTTAATTTATTTGAGTACATCACATTTCGTGCAGCATTTGCAGCAATTACTGCACTGGTTATAAGCTTCATTATAGGGCCCTGGGTTATCCACATACTACAAAAAAACCAGATCGGTGAAGAAATTCGCCTAACAGGGCCAGAATCACACATGAAGAAAAGAGGCACGCCTACAATGGGAGGAGTCATCATTTTAATGTCAGTACTCCTCCCAACCCTCCTTTTCGCTAAGTTAAACAATCCGATGATCCAAATCATTATTGTCGCCACAATCTGGATGGGAATTTTTGGATTCATCGATGATTATTTAAAAGTCATCAAAAAAATAGAAAAAGGGCTTATTGCCCGTTATAAAATGGCTGGACAAATTACTCTTGGCGCTATTGTGAGCCTTTGGATCTTTAATACACCGGAATTTGCTGAATTCAGTACAAAAACAACTGTTCCATTCTTAAAAAATGTGGAAATAGATCTTGGTTTGTTTTATCCATTAATGATAATTCTCGTAATCACTGGTACATCCAATGCAGTGAACCTCACCGATGGCTTGGATGGATTAGCAGCTGGGCTTTTGGCAATTTGTTTCACAGTATTTGCTGCCATAGCTTATATTTCCGGTCGCGTAGATTTTTCTGATTATCTGAATATCATTTATTTACCTGGCGCAGGGGAGCTAACCATTTTTACAGCATCCATGGCCGGAGCCTGTATCGGGTATCTTTGGTTCAACTCTTCTCCTGCTGAAGTTTTTATGGGAGATACTGGATCTCTTTCTACCGGCGCTGCACTTGGGACACTTGCAGTGCTTTTAAAAAAGGAATTACTTCTTTTCATTATTGGTGGAGTTTTTGTTTGGGAAGCAATTTCTGTTATTCTACAGGTTTCCTACTTCCGTTGGACAAAATTCAAAACCGGAGAGGGAAAACGATTATTTAAAATGGCTCCCATTCACCATCATTTTGAATTAGCGGGATGGCCCGAAACCAAAGTTGTAGTCCGTTTTTGGATCATAGGATTACTTTTGGCTCTATTCTCCCTCACAACATTCAAGATACGATGATAGATATTTCTAATAGAAAAAAAATTAATATCAGGGATAAAAAGGTCACAGTGATTGGTTTAGGCACGAGCGGAACTGCCGCAGCGATACTGGCGAATCACCTCGGCGCCCGAGTTTTTGGCAGTGATTCATCAGAGAACTTTCAGATCAGTAATAATGCATTATACTTGTTAAATAATCATATTGCCAGCGAAACAGGCCTCCATTCCAAAAGGATATATGATGCAGATCTCTGGATCATTTCGCCTGGTGTTCCCAATGATGCAGATATTGTAAAAAAAGCTCAGGATCGAGGAATCCCTATTGTTGGAGAAATAGAATTTGCTAGTTGGTACACTGATTCTCCAATTGTGGCTGTTACAGGCTCCAATGGAAAAACAACCACAGTAAATATTTTATCTGAAATGTGTCAATCGGAAAATGTTCAATCTATCATGGCAGGAAATATGGGGATACCCTTTTCAGAACGAGTTTTGACAGAAATAAAAAAGCCAAAACAAAATCTGGTATATATTCTTGAGATCTCAAGTTTTCAAATGGAATTTGTCCTGCACTTTTGTCCCAACATTGCTGTTTATACAAATCTATCTCCAGACCATTTAGATCGTCATGGCACCATGGATGAATATGTGAATACGAAATTGAAAATGGTGAAGAACATGAGTAGTGATGGATACATTGTCTTCAATGCTGATGATCCACAACTCATTATGGCTTTAGAAGGACATGATTCAAAATTAGCACCATTCAGTATGATGCGAACCGGACTTATATATTCCATCGATTCAAAAAATATTAACACCATAACCGGGAATTCCCTTCTTAGTGTAAATGATATTGCATTACCTGGTAAACACAATTTATCGAATATGCTTTGTGCGGCAACTTCTTCTTCTCTTATGGGTATTTCTGATAAACATATTGCCAATGTGATGAAAACATTTACAGGTGTAGAACATCGGTTGGAAAATGTCGCTATTATCAAAGATGTTACTTATATCAATGATTCAAAAGCCACGAATCTGGATTCTGTTTCTGTGGCAATTCAAAGTTTTAATAAGCCTGTTGTTTTAATCTTAGGCGGTAGAAACAAAGGTGCAGATTTTCGGCTACTCCTTCCACATATCAAGTCAAGTCATGTAAGGGATATTATCTCTTATGGAGAGGCCGGCGGGCAAATAAGCACTGCTATAGGGGATGCGGTAAGATCGGTGCAGGTCACAGATCTTAACTCCGCAGTGACGACGGCCCAACGTCTGGCTGCTCCCGGGGATGTTGTATTGTTATCTCCGGGATGTGCCAGTTTTGACCAATTCGCAAATTTTGAAGAAAGAGGACAATATTTTAAAACGAAGGTTATGGAGATGATGGCAGCATGATTGATATGCTCATACAACGATATGATCGCCAACTGTTGATCTACCTTGGTATTCTTGCTGCCGTGGGAACTGTGATGCTTTACAGCGCAAGTTGGTACGAATCTTTTGCCAATTCAAATGGTCGGACCGATATGCTATTTTTGCAGGGGCATCTCAAACGAATGTTGGTAGGCGTATTTTTTCTGTTTGGATTTTTGACCTTGGACTATCGTCGTTTAAAGGTTATTGCTCCTTATTTCATTGTAGGAGCCATCATTTTATTAATCTCCACAAAGGCTTTTTACCTTGCGAAAGGGTTTAGTTGGTATAAACCTGCACGTTGGCTCTATTTGGGCCCTTTTACTCTTCAAACTTCAGATGTCGCTCGGATGGCTATTATTGTATTCATGGCCTACTATGTAGATAAAAAACGGGATCAACTCAAAGATTTTCAAATGGGGCTCCTCCCTGCTTTAAGTGTTTTGGCAATCATTATGGGATTAATCGTTATTCAACCAGATTATAGCACAGCATTAATGCTAGGTACGATCGGGGCCTTAATCCTTTTTATTGGAGGTGCACAAATTTCCCAACTTTCTCTAGCAGGCGCAGGTGCCATGTTGATCGGTATACCCGTTCTCCTTTCCCGAGAATATAGAAGAAAACGCATTTTTTCTTTTTTTGGTCTCGGCGATGATCCCGATGTTGGATACCAAGCGAGTCAGTCACTAATCAGTCTCGGGAATGGTGGGATTTTTGGTGTAGGGCTTGGAAATAGTATTGAGAAGAATCATCTATTACCCACACCCCATACAGATTTTATTTTTGCAATCATTGGTGAAGAATTGGGATTTATTTTAGGCACAGTTCCTGTGCTGACTCTTTTCTTGCTCATCTTTTTTCGCGGATTAAAAGTTGCAAAGGAATGTACCGATCCATTCGGTGTATTTCTCGCCGTGGGAATTTCTTTCAATCTAATATTATATGCTTTTGTAAATGTAGCAGTTGTAACGGGCATTTTCCCCGTAACTGGGTTGCCCATGCCCATGGTGAGCTATGGTGGTTCAGGGATGGTGATCAACATGGCTCTCGTTGGCATTTTATTGAATATATCCCAAGCTCGTAGATCCGTAGGAAGTACCCGTGGGTGGAGTCCGTCACATTATGTCTAATCGTAAAATTCTGATCGCTGGTGGTGGCACCGGTGGACACCTTTTCCCAGCCTTGGCTATTGGAGAAGAAATCCATCGCCGTGAACCGAAAGCAAAAGTTCATTATGTTGGATCCAATTTTGGATTGGAAGCACGCGTATTTCCTGTGAAGGATGTATGGCATACATTACTTCCTATTCGCGGATTTCAGCGCGGAATCAGTTTTCAAAGTATTGGGCGAAATATTTTACTACCAGGACGAATAATTCGGTCCATGTTGAAAGTGCGATCGCTTTTGAATCATTTTCTGCCGGATGTGGTGGTTGGAACTGGTGGCTACGCTTCTGCCCTACCCCTTTACATGGCATCCAAAAAGGAAAAATATCTACCCATTGTTCTTCAGGAACAAAACTCATTCCCTGGAATTACTACACGCTGGTTTGCCCAAAAAGCAAAAGCCGTTTGTGTGGCATTCAGCGAAGCCAACAATCATTTGGATAAAGAAACAATTCTTACTGGTAATCCAGTACGGAAAGGGATTGCTGATGGAGATAAAAACAATGGAATAAATGAATTTAAAATGGCAAAAGATCATCTAACTATTTTTCTTTTTGGGGGCAGTCAAGGATCAGCATATCTTAATAAAATAATGGATCAGGTTGTATCCAATATTGCCGGTGCAGGTTTGCAAATACTTTGGCAGACCGGTGACTTGGAATATGCAAAATATAAGCATCGCGAAACAGAAAATATTCGAATTATTCCTTTCATTGATAATATGGCAGATGCTTATGCCATGTCGGATCTTATTATTTGCAGAAGTGGTGCGTTAACATTGGCGGAAGTCACAGTTTGCGGAAAGCCCAGTATTCTTGTCCCATTTCCTTCTGCAGCAGCAGATCATCAGACAAAAAATGCACAAGCATTAGTAAATGCCGGCGCTTCACGAATATTGTTTGAAAAATCACTCCATGCACAAGATTTCTTCCATTCAGTCATGAATTTGATCCATGATAAAGCTGAATTAGAAAAAATGAGTGAGGCATCAAAAAAATTGGGACGACCGAATGCCACACGCGAAATTGTAGATCATATTTTCGAGGCCGCTGCATGACCTTTCGAAAAATCAATAAAGTTTTCTTCGTGGGGATCGGTGGTATCGGTATGAGCGGCATTGCAGAACTCCTTCTCAATTTGGGTTTCAAGGTTTTCGGATCCGATATGAACGAAAATGATAATGTCGTTCGGCTTAAAAGTCTGGGTGTTGATGTAAAGATTGGGCACGATCCTGCAAATTTAATCGATGCAGATGTTTTGGTCTATTCCAGTGCAGTACCCTTAGAAAACCCGGAAATTATGAAAGCAAGGCAAAAAGGAATTCCTGTGATTCGCAGAGCAGAAATGTTGGGTGAATTAATCAATGTAAAGGAAACCAGTATTGCTGTAGGTGGCACACATGGAAAGACCACCACATCTTCTATGATAGGTGCAATGTTATCCTACTCTAAAATGGACCCAACCCTGGTTGTGGGTGGATTGGTCCAAAATTTAAATTCGAATTCAAAATTGGGTACAGGTGATATTATAGTTGTAGAAGCGGATGAATTTGATCGCAGTTTTCTAGCTTTAAAACCCACTATCAGTATTATTACCAACATAGAATTAGAACACACTGACTGTTATGAAGATCTGGAAGATCTGCAAAATGCGTTTCTCCAATTTTGTCAATCTGTACCATTTTATGGGGAGGTTATTCTTTGTGCAGATTCACCAGCAGTTCAGGAAATTATACCAAAAATTGAAAGGCCCATGACCACCTATGGACGGTCAAGGGATGCGGCCTACCGAGCGGAAAATCTACGATTTGACGAGAACAGTTCCACATACTCTGTTTTTCGCGCGGAGGAAAACCTGGGAGAAATTCAGTTAAATGTTCCTGGTGAACATAATGTACTGAACTCCCTAGCTGCCGTTGTTTTAGGATTGGAAATGGGCCTTTCTTTCCAAATGATACAAAAAGGAATTACTAGTTACAAAGGAGTTCGACGACGATTTGAAATTAAAGGGATTCACAATGATATTATGGTCGTCGATGATTATGCCCATCATCCCACTGAAGTGGAAGCAACCTTAAATGCAGCTAAAGCAGGATGGGATCGACGAATCGTGGCTGTATTCCAACCACACCTTTTTACCAGAACTCAGGCATTTTTTCGTGAGTTTGCAACGGCATTGCAAATTGCAGATTTGGTAGTAATAACAGATATTTATCCTGCACGTGAAAAGGCGATTCCCGGTGTCACTTCAAAACTTATTTTTGATGCATGCTATCCTAAAATGAAAATGAATTGTCATTATGTTCCAGACTTGGATGATTTGGAAGAAAAGTTGGATGAAATTATTTTACCAAATGATATGGTTATTACCTTAGGCGCAGGTAGCATTTGGCGATATAGTGAATCCTATATGAATCATTTAGCCTATTCAGCAGATGGAGTAACAGGTTGAAGCATATGGGAGAATTAAGAAAAATTGTCCAGGGAACACTGCTTGAAAATGAACCCATGTCAAACCATACATCTTACGGAATTGGTGGGCCGGCTGATGCCTATATCACACCCAAAGACCGATATGATCTGGCTGAAATATTGAAATTTGCTAAGAAATATTCAATTCAAACTCATTTTGTGGGTTCTGGCTCAAACTTACTGGTTGCTGATTCAGGGATCGATGGTATAGTTCTTACACCAGCAAAAGCACTTACCCAATTAGAATTCAATGATGGACATGTGATTGCAGAATCCGGTGTAATGCTTGGGCGATTGGTTAAAGAATGCAATAAGCGGAATCTGACAGGTGTTGAAAGTATGATCGGGGTGCCAGGAACATTGGGCGGTGCATTAGTTATGAATGCAGGTGCTTTTGGTGGGGAGATCTCCAATTATTTACATTCGGTAGAAATCATGAATATGTCAGGCGAAATCAAGACATATTATCCTGGTGACATTGATTTCGCATACAGATTTTCCACTTTGAGAACCGATGAATTCGTTTTATTGGCTCGGTTTAATCTCGAAGAAGAAGATTCAATAATCATCCAGGAAAAAAGAAATAAAGCCAGTAAGGGTCGAAAAACAAATCAACCTCTGAAATTTCGTTCTGCAGGGAGCGTATTTAAAAATCCGAAGGAAAATGCTGCCGGGTATTTGATTGATCAAGCTGGGCTAAAAGGGACACAGGTTGGAGATGCAGAAATTTCCGAACATCATGCAAACTTTTTTGTGAATCACGGAAAAGCAAAGGCATCAGATATCACTGAATTAATCCGAATTGCGCGAAAAAGTGTTTTTAAAAAGTTTGGAATCAAACTTGAATTAGAAGTAAAAACTATTGGATTTGATCCAAAGGAATTCGGAATCTAATGGCTGTTAATAAAAATAAACAGATCAACTGGATTAGAATGACTCTATCGTTTCTGTCCATTTCTATGGTTCTTGCCCTGATCTGGTCAGCTTTCTGGTGGTCCGATTTCAGCAATTCACTTGTTATCACCCGAATAAATTTTGGAAAAACAAATGTGCTTGATACGAGAGTATATGAAGAAACCTTAGGTGAAATCATCGGTATCAATCCAGGTCAAGTTCGTTTAAATGATATTAGTGACCTCATGGAAAGTCACCCTTACGTAAAAGCGGCTCGCGTGAGCCACCAATTTCCAGGCATAATCCAAATTGAGATTGTGGAACGTGAGCCTATTGCTATTTTGAAATCTCAACCAATGGTTATGTTGGACGCAGACGGGGTGGTACTTCCTGATTTAAATAATCTTGGTGATTTTAATTTACCAATCCTGACAAATTTTAATCCTGAACCGAAATTATATCCTGTTGGAAAGCGCGCGCTTTCAGTTAAAGTAAAGGAATGCATCAATTGGCTTTCTCGAATCCAAGTTGACTATGAATCCCTGTACAATAATTTATCCGAAATGAAAATGACTTCTACCAATGACCTGGAACTCATTTTGTCTGACCATCCCACACGTATTTATTTAGGACAAGATAGATTATGGTCAAGATTCAAAATCCTAAAACAATTTGAATTAGAATTGGGGCAAAAGAAAATTACTGATTACACTTACTTAGACATGCGGTATGAAAACCAAATCATCACCAAAGGACGTCAATCATGAACCCCATGGGAAACGGGCACGATCGGCAGATCACGGTTGGTTTAGACATTGGTGCCAGTACAATCACATGCGCGATTGGTCAAATTATTCCACAAACAAAACGCGTCAAGTTATTAGGGATTTCCACCACAACCTCTGCAGGATTCCGCCGCGGTACAATTACCAACCGGGACGAATTGATAGTAAAAATTGAAAAAGCACTAACGAATGCTGAATTGATGGCGAATATAAAAGTAACCAAAGCAATTCTTTCTATCACAGGTGACCATATCAGATGTTTGAATACTCAAGCAGCAATTGCATTAAATCGTTCAAGCGGCAGGACGGGCGGCCTATCAGAAAGATCCATCAATGATGATGACATATACCAGGTATTAGATCTTGCTCAAGCCGTTTCTCTCCCTGTTGATCGAGATATTTTACATACACTACCACAAGAATATCTGGTTGATACATTGAAAGAAATCAAGAATCCTATTGGCATGACAGGTCGCAGATTGGAAGGTCGCGTTCATTTAGTAACTGCAGCAACAACTGCGATGAAGAATTTAGTTAGTTGTGTAGAAGAGTTAGGCATTACGGTAGACGGGCTTGTATTTCAACCCTTGGCGTCAGCATTGGCGACACTCCATGAAGATGAGATGGAATTGGGTGTTACTTTGGTTGAGATTGGATCATCTACAACCAACATTGCTGTATATCACGGTAGTGCAATTCGCCATTCCGCAATTATACCCATCGGTTCTTCAAGTATTACAAATGATATTGCAGTTATGTTGCAAATCAGTATAGACGAGGCTGAAAAAATTAAAATGAAATATGCATCAGCCAAGGCATCTATGTCCTCACCAAAATTAGAGATTGAACTTCCATCGGAGCCAGGTCAATTACAACGATCTGTACCTGAACAAGAAATTTCGAGATATGTTGAGGCCCGGATGCATGAAATATTTCAAATGGTCATTCGCGAAATTTCACGTGCGGACATTAAAGATCCACTCACATATGGAATTGTTATGACCGGTGGTGGTGCTCAGTTAAGGAATATTGTGCCACTGGCAGAAAATTCCCTTGGTGTAAAAGTTCGCCAGGGAAAACCCATAAAAATTGATGGAGTCCAAGACATCGCAGATGGACCCAGTCATACTACAGTCATGGGACTTTTACTTTGGTCATTGTATGCAACAGACCATGTTATGTTGCGTCAATCCACAAGTAGCGGATTTTCAGGACTATTTGAAAAAATTCGACATACCATCGAAGATCTATTTTAACCAAACCAGGAAACAAGGAGAATAATCATGCTATTTGAGTTTGATAGTCTATCTGAACAAAAAGCAAAACTAAAAGTTGTTGGTGTTGGCGGCGCAGGAGGAAATGCTGTAACTCGAATGATCACATCTGGAATGCAAGGGGTGGATTTTATAGCCATCAATACGGATGCACAAGACCTAGACAACAATCCTTCTGAACAAAAGATTCAGGTAGGGAAAAATCTCACTAAAGGTCTTGGTGCCGGTGCAAATTCTAGTGTTGGTCGAGAAGCAGTCGAAGCCGATCGAGAAGCCATTAAAGCACTGATGGAAGGTGCAGATATGGTTTTTATCACAGGTGGAATGGGAGGTGGAACCGGAACCGGTGCTGCACCTGTTATTGCTCAAATTTCAAGAGAATTAGGTATTCTAACTGTTGGAATTGTTACACTACCCTTCAGTTTTGAAGGTCCAAAAAGAATGAATCGAGCATTGGAAGGCATGGCAGAAATGAAGAAAGCCTGTGATACCTTAATCGCCATTCCGAATCAAAAACTTATGTCTATTGTGGATAAATCCACAACCTTGGCAGAAGCATTTCAAATGGCAGATACAATCCTACACCAAGCTGCAAAAGGCATTTCAGATCTGATCAATGTACAAGGCGTTATCAATTTGGACTTTGCTGATGTGGAAACCATCATGAAAAACATGGGTGAAGCCATCATGGGCACCGGTGTTGCATCTGGCGAAGAGCGGGCCACCCTTGCAGCTCAACAAGCCATTTCCAGCCCATTATTGGATGATGCATCCATTAAAGGCGCACAAGGTGTCTTGGTAAATATCACTGGCGGAAGTGATCTCACCCTCATGGAAGCAAATGAAGCAACAAGCATCATTTTCGAGGAAGCAGGTCCGGGAGCAAATATCATTTTCGGTGCGGTAATCGATCCTGAATTGAATGAAGAAATTCGTGTGACAGTTATAGCTACAGGTTTTAACATTCCAAAGGTTGTTACTAAAGCGGATAATTTTAATCCACAAACCGAATCTCATACTCCAACGTCATCACATACACGCGAGTTACAGGATAGGGTAAATAAACCTCTTCATGTGCAAAAAGATGTTGTTACAGAAGAAAGCGCAGAAGAAATAGCTAAACCAAAACCTGTTCTTACTTTTGACGACACCGATGATTCTCCCGTGATCTATGGTCAGGACCTTCAAATTCCTGCCTTTATTAGAAGACAGCATGATTAGGAATTGAAATAGACTTTCCTAAAATATCTTGAATCCTAATTTTGTGAAATATTTTATTTCACAATACCTTAAAACTGGTTGGCTATTAATCTGAAAAGGTTGATAGATGAAAACGCCCTCGTTTCTTTCGAGGGCGTTTTAAAATAGAAAAGCCCTCCGTATCCGGAAGGCTTTTAATACAAAAGATGGTTTAAGAAAAAGAATTTTATACTTTAATTCCTTTCGCTCTTAATTCATTTACAACTCTACGAATCCCTTTTTTATCAATGACCCGCATACCACGAGTTGATAAACGTAGAGTCACATAACGATTCTCATCTGGAAGCCAGAATTTCTTTTTTTGTAAATTAATATTAAACCGACGCCGACTTTTATTGTTAGCGTGGCTCACATTGTTCCCAAACATGGGTTTTTTACCGGTTACGTCGCATA
>CAWVTW010000005.1:0-29716 GCA_963933175.1 uncultured bacterium | reverse complement strand
AAATACTCTCAATTCATGTATGTTGATAGAATTGTTATTGACCCGTCTTTCCAAAGCAAAGGACTTGGGCGAGCTTTTTATGATGATTTGAAAATGTTCTCCCAACGATACACGCCTATAATAACTTGCGAAGTGAATTTGAAACCAAAAAATGATGAATCTTTGCTTTTCCATAAAAAATATGGGTTCGAGCAAGTGGGAACCCAGGAAACCGATGGTGGGAAGAAAGAAGTTTCCTTAATGGTTTATAAAATTCCTTTATAAAAGGGAACAAATACCTGATTCCATATTCATTCAGTAAATTTAGAAATTATAAATCATTTCATAGGATGCCTTATGCCAAATAAACATCAATTAAATACAAAACTTATTCATGCCGGGGAACCCCAAAAAAAATATGGCGGCGCAGTGAGCATGCCCATTTTTCAATCATCCACCTTTGAATTTGACGGACAGACCGATTACCATGAATTGCAATATATTCGTCTGAACAATACGCCAAACCACATAGCTCTCCACGAAAAACTGGCTGCATTAGAAGGCGCTGAGGCTGCGTTGGTCACATCTAGCGGGATGGCAGCAATTTCTGCTTCACTTTTGGCTTTCTTAAAATCCGGGGATCATTTTCTGGCTCATGAATCCCTTTATGGCGGAACCCATAATCTCATAAGTGAAGATTTTCCCGATCTGGGTATTGAGTGTGATTTTATTGACGGTTGTGATCCAAGTAACTGGACAGAAAAACTGCGACCCGAAACAAAACTCATCTATGTGGAAACTATTACCAATCCCCTATTGGATGTATTGGATTTAGAGGCTGTAGTTCAATTTGCTAAAAACAATAATTTGATTTCCATTATTGATAATACATTCGCATCACCTGTTAATTACAGACCCATAGAAAATGGGTTTGACCTTTCTCTTCACAGTGCCACAAAATACTTGAATGGTCACACAGATATTGTAGCCGGGGCTGTTATTGGATCAAATGAATTAGTAACACAAGTACGACATAAACTGAATCACTTGGGTGGTTCATTAGACCCAAATGCTTGCTTTTTATTGCACCGGGGGATGAAGACCCTAGGCCTGCGCATGGAGCGTCAAAATTTTAATTCAAAGGAAGTTGCTAAATTTCTTGAGCAACATCCCAAGGTTACAAATGTGAATCATCCAGGACTGGAAAGCAGTGCCAGTCATGACCGGGCAAAAGCCCTGTTGGATGACTTTGGTGGAATGGTGAGTTTTGAAATCAATGGCGGAGTGAAGGATGCAGATAATTTTATATCACATTTGACACTATTTATCAACACAGCAAGTCTAGGCGGTGTGGAATCCCTGGTAACACGCCCAGTACAAACATCTCATTCCGGTATGGAACCAGAAGAGCGAATAGCGGCGGGAATCAAAGATGAATTAATCCGCTTATCTATTGGGATCGAAGATGCAGAAGATTTGATTTCTGATTTAGGACAGGCACTGGAAAAGATCTAATCTTTACTGTTCAAGACAAAGGTAACTGGTCCATTATTCACCAGCTCCACATCCATCATGGCGCCAAATTCTCTGGAGAATCAGTCAACAACTCCATTTCGTCTTCGCAAGACCAATGAGCCAACCCAATAAACAATATCAGTGGTGTGATGCGGTTAATCATACTCAAATCTACCCATCATCACACAAACAAAAAAAACCACGAATGTGGGGCTAATGGCTAATAACGATTCTTATTAAGAATAATTTTTGTTTATTTGTATTCTATTTTCATTGTAACTTGAAAAAATATTACTATTTATGAATATTATATCAATGATGCGAAAAATTGGAAGGACTAATTTTGAACTTAAGTTCAAATCATCTGGAGGTGAAAATGTCCATATATTTGAAAGACCTGCTTTATTTTTAGATAGCGATGAACAAAAAAGATTAAAGGATGAGATTTATACTTTTTCATTAAAATGTACACCTAATAATCAAATATTAGACTATGGCATTTTCAAGGACTCTGATGATAGTAAGTTTTTAGAAAAATGTATCCTTACTACCGTACGTGATAAAAAAAATGAAAAATTAATCGCTTTTAATTGTCTTCCTCTTTTAGATGTAACTTTAAAAAATAAGCCTATATATTTTGTCCATATGGGACTTGTGATGATTGATCCAGGTAATAGAAGTAAAGGATTGGTGTGGATTCTTTATGGCCTTACAGTTGTCATTATGTTTTGTAGACACAGGCTTAAGCCTATTTGGATCTCTAATGTAACGCAAGTTCCTGCTATTGTTGGACTGTTCTCAGAAGGCTTTGATTCAGTATATCCCGATGCCCAAAAAGATTCCCGAAGAACCTTTGATCATATTTCTCTTGTAAGACAAATCATGCGTAATCATCGCCACATGTTTGGTGTCGGCCATGAAGCTGAATTTGATGAAAAATCTTTCATTATCAAAAATGCCTATACTGGAGGATCTAATAATCTATTGAAATCCTGGGATGAAGTTGCGAAACATAGAAATGATCAAGTTAACAATTTCTGTAGTGAAAGATTAGATTATAATAGAGGAGATGATTTTATTCAAATTGCTAAGTTGGATTTTTTCAATCTTCAAAGATATATTATACGTGTCGTTCCTATAAAATCACTTGCGATGATTCTTAATAATATAGTTTTAGTTATACTTCAATCAATTTTATTGCCAATCTATTATTGGTTTAAATCAGACACATCTACCATGGATCTAAAACCGGGGAGATAATTTGGAAAAATTTGATTACAAAGAATTCATTAATCGCAATATTGGTTTTGTGACAGAAGAGCAACAGCATCAAATTCAATCTTCAAAAATATTTGTTTGTGGAGTGGGTGGTATGGGTGGAGCTTGCGTTAATTCGCTAGCTAGGATGGGCATAGAGGATATTACGATTGCAGATATTGATGATTTTGAATTATCAAATATTAATAGGCAAGTATTTGCTAACGCTGATACTCTTGGAAAATCGAAAGTATTTTCTACTCAAGAGCAGCTTTTAAAGTTAAATCCAAATATAAATATTACTTCATATGAAAAAGATTGGCCTGATAGTCTTGATAAGATCTGTAATAAAAATAAAATAATTATTAATGGTACTGATGATGTTTTGGCAACACTATTAATTTATAGAAAAGCAAAGATGCATGGATGCACAGTAATTGATGCTTACGCATCTCCGCTTCCATCGGTCTATGTAGTAAAACCAGATGATCCTAGACCTGAAGAAACTTTGAATTTTCCAACAATTGGTAAATCGCTTGATGAAATAACCAGCGATGATATCGATGTATGTGTATTCAAAGAAATTGAGTTTGTGATGACACATTCATCCTCAGTAAAATATATAGATATTGAAATAGCTGCAGAATATATGGCTGGAAAAAGAAGTAGGATGTCTATTGCTCCTATGGTAATAGGCACTGGGAACATGATGGCCTACGAGGTGCTTTTTGCAATACTTAACAAGCCATCTGGGGCAGATAATAAAGGATATTTTTGGAATCCATATAAAGGAAAAATCGAGAAACCTAGAAATCCTATTTTTGCTTTTTTTATTAAAGCCCTTGTTCGCAGATTTTTAAATAAACTTCTTAAAGATATTTAATTGTAGTTATGGTTGATGGTTTTATAAATAGTATCTGTTTTATTTCTATAGTTCAATATTACCTGAGTCTAAAGAAGGATGATGTAAAAAGCTATTTGATCAATATTACCAAAGTATTTCTTATGGTTTCTGCTGGTCTTACGCTAGTGAGATCTGCCGTCTTTTTTTTAGGAGATACAATTCTATTGAATTCCTTACTAGATCTCCTAAGGGTCTTTCTTCCATTAATTATTGCTCTCTTTTTTGAAGCATTAATAAAGCGGCATTATCCCAAGATATATAAGTGGTCCTTGGTATTGCTAACAATATTTTTATTATTTGGATATCTTTTCTCATTAGAATATTGGAAAGATATCTATCAATTATCTTTAATAATTATTATTGTTTTATCAGCAGTATTTATTTTAATTGAAAAAGAATATCTTAATACTGCTGATAAACAGATTCTATTTACCCACCTGATTGCTATTATACTATCTATACCTTTTTTAGCATTTGAATTCTACATGTATAATGAGGATACTATAATTAATGTAAGTACAGCATCTTTTGCAGCGTTGGTATTTGTAAATGCGTTAGCACAATTAATTAATGGACATTCGAGACCCTTCAATGTACTAATAAGTATTCTATGGTATTTTATTGTCTCAAGTCTTTTTGTTGGAATCATGTTTCTCTCTTCAATTGTTGTTGACCCTGAAAGAATGATTGAAATGTTATTTATCATGTTTACGATTCAAGTAGCATTTGGAACAAGTCAAATACTCCGATCCTATGAAATCAAAAAAAATAGCGCAACTTTTATTTCATGGCTAGTTGATCAAAAAGATGGTTTTATCAAAAGCATGAATTTTGATCGGTCACATGCCCCTGGGTTAGGTGATTTTATAATATTAGCTAAAGATGAATTAGATCAATATGATTCTGAAGATTTAATTAGATATGGTTCTAAAAATAACAAATTGATAAACCATTCTGCGCTTAAATCAAAAATAAATAATCATGAAAATAATTCTATAGTTACAGCGGCAGAAGAACAACTTATTGATATAATGGAATCTCAGGATATGTCCGATATGTTTTTTTTAACAATAGACCCATTACGAATAATGCTCATCAATTATTCGAATTTGAAATCTACACAAAGCCTAAACGATAAGATTGAACTTTTATCATATTTCGCATCAGCGCATAATAGGGATAAGTGATATGATAGAAGTCAAAGAAAAAGATTTTAATTCATTTTTTAAAGCTCCATTTAATGCTTATGGATCCAACTCGCTTTATGTTTCGCCATTTAAATCAGACTTAAAAAGATTTCTCTCAAACAAAAATCCTCTTTTTAAGGACAAAAACACATTTACCTTTTTTTCTGCATTCAAAAATGGAACTCCAGTTGGAAGAGTTGTAGTACATGTTCATAAAAAATCAAACGAGAAGTATAAATCGAAAACTGCATATTTTGGCTTCTTCGATTGTATTGATGATTTAGATGTTGCAAAAGCCTTATTTGATAAAGTCGAAAGATGGGCGCGCGATAATAAATTTTCTGAAATAATGGGAAATTTTAACCTAACTGCGATGCAGCAAATAGGAGTAACAACAGATGGATTTGAAAATGTTCCTTACATGGACCAAGTTTACTCACCTCCTCAAATCAGTAAACTCTTAGAAAAATTAGGTTATAATAGTTTTTTTCCGATGACAACTTTTGAAATCGATTTAAAATCGGTTGATCCAAATATTTTGAATAAAGGTATGAAGTTTTCATCTAAAGATGATGAAAAAATTAAATTTAAAAAAATTAATAAACGAAATTTTAAAGTTCATATTGAACATGCTAGAATTTGCTTAAATGATGGTTTTGCAAATAATCCCATGTTTGTGCCAGTAACAAAAGATGAATTTTATTTTCAATCTAAAGATATGACATTAGTTATAGATAATCATATATCAACAATAGCATATCATGATAATAGACCCATCGGAGTGACAGTTTGTCTACCTGATCTTAACCCATTTGTAAAAGCAAATAAATCTCGTTTTTCTTTAATGACGCCATTTCATCTTTTAAAACTTAAAACACAAAGAAAACGTGCCGGATTAATTTATACTTCAGTTATTCAAGATTATCAAATCAAGGGATTGGGCGGAATTTTAATGTACCATACATTATCCGCTTTGAAATCAAGGGGCTATGAACATTTAGGTGTTACCTGGATTTCAGATGAAAATATACCAAGCTTGAGAAATGTTGAAAAAGCAGGTGGGAAGCCATTGCACAAACTTTGTCTTTATAAAAAAGAAATATGATTTTAGATGACAATAGGATCGATCATTTGATCGAAAGTTCAAATTATCCTAGCCCACATAATACTCAACCTATCAAATGGGAAATTAAACCAGATGGATCATTCAAGCTTCTTTTCAATGAAAAAAGGTGGCTAAAATATGCTGATCCATCAAAAAAAGACCTACAAGTAACAATTGGTGCTGCGCTTGAATCTTTAACCATTGCCGCTTCGCAATTCAAGCTGAAATTAAATGATATCGAATATTATTTTGAAGATAATGTTAAGGTAAAAACTAACATAAAATTAGCAGTAACCGGTAAGATCTACGAAGGTGGAACACCAGATCATTTATTGGAATTTGTAAAAAAAAGAAAATCATGGAGAGGTAAGTTTTTACCCGAAAGCGATCAAAGAATCAATGAAATAAAATCTGCATTATTGTCTAGAACACTTTATATCATAACTGATAAAATTTTAATTAATCAATGTGCACAGTGGTATGATAAAAATACATTCAAATTTTTAAAAGAGAAGAATTACCAAAAAGAATTATATGAATGGTTAAGATTTTTAAAATCGCATCCCGATTACAACTTTGATGGCCTCAATGCAGATTGCCTAAACTTAAGCTCTCTATTAGCAAAGCTAGGACATGTTCTCTATAACCCAGAAATTTATGAAAAATTTTCTTCATCATTTTTAGCAAAATTACTTTCATCGGAAGAAGCAGTAACCAATACCGCCCCATTCTTATCTGTTTTTATAAACCCGTTATCTAAATCCTATATTGATTCCGGTAGACAAATGTTAAGGGATTGGTTAAGGTTGACTGCTCTTGGTTATTATGGTGCACCAATTTCTTCTTTAACAGATGATAAAGAGACATCCAAGAAACTGCTGAATTCTATCAGCCATACAAGTGATGATGAAATAATTTTCGTTATGAGATGCGGTAGGCCTGATGGAGAAATTCCTCAAAGCGGTAGGCTTTCATTAGATAGAATTAGATTTTAATCTGCTAAAAAATGAAGTATAATAAATTATTAGTCGGTCTATTTTTAGCAATCCTAATTTTTGGATGCGCAAATCGTTATCTGGAACAAAATAATAAGAATAGTTTTGATTCAAATAAAGGTTGGAATGATTTCTTGTACAGTAGTTTTGATACGATATCAATGCACACTCTTCAATCAAATGCTTTTTCCTGGAAAATTATTTCAACTGGTCTTTTAATGTATTATAATGACAAAGAAGACCTTGAAATCGACTTAAAAAACCTTCCAATCATTTTTAAAAAATTTGGTTTTATGTACCCAAATTCCATTAAAAACCTCCCATCTGTAGAATCTCGGTTGAAGTATTCACCTTTAGGTATTGTCAAGGGCAGAACAAGATTATTAAACATTTTTCCTGTTGAAGGTGTAAACATTGGATGCGCATCATGTCATGCTGGACCAGTTTATGATGAAGATGGTGTTATTACAAATCAACTTTGGGCCGGTCAGCCAAATACATCTATAAACTTTGAAATGTATGTAAACGAAGTATTTAATTCACTCTTATATGTGGTTGATCAAAAAAAGGAATTCATAAAATCATTAAATAATTTATACCCTGAAATTGGTTTTCTAGAAAAGTTTACAATTAACCACCTTCTTTTTAATAACTACAAAAAACTTATTATTTCCATGAATGAAAAACTTGGAAGACTGGCACCCTATCCTCTTGGTGCTCCAGGAATTACGAACGGGGTTTCTGCATTAAAATATCAATTAAATATTATTGAACGAGAAAAATATAATGATAATGAGGTAGGATTTACTTCCATTCCTGATCTTAGCTCAAGGGAATTAAGAACTTCCCTACTATATGATGGTGTTTATGCTGCAGACAACAAACACTTTTACCTGAGAGATGAAAAAGAGTATGAATATTCTAAAAAAAGTATAATCAAGGATCACACCCGAATAATTTCATTATTCACTGTTCCTACAACGGGGATAACTTTAACACAAGCTGCCCAAATGCATTTAGAAATTGACCAGACAGTGGAAGCTATTTATGAAGAATATATTCCACAGAAATTCCCTGGTCAAATCGATTCTAATCTCGCAAAAAATGGAAGAGAACTTTATAATAATAATTGTGCATCATGCCATGGTTTGTATTCAGATGACCAAGTGCGACCTAAGCTTATATCGTTCCCAAACAAACTTAGTAAGCTTGAAGAAATTCAAACTGATCCAATGCGAGCCAAAGCAATTAATTCACAATTAATAAAACATTTAATGAATAGTAAAGTTGAAGGCATTCACGCTGAAAGAACATTAGGGTATGTTGGAACAATTTTAGATGGCGTATGGGCAACGGCCCCTTATCTTCATAATGGCTCAGTTCCAACTTTATGGCATTTGCTCTTCCCCGATAAAAGACCAGAAAAATTTTTGGTTGGTGGACATATGTTAGATTATGAAAAAGTTGGAATTTTACATGATAAAAATGATTATCTTAAGTATAAGAAAGGCTATCAACCATTCAGCTTGCCAGTTATTATCAATACAAATTTGCCTGGATATTCCAATCAGGGTCACGAAATTGAATTTTCCACACTTACCCCTAAAGAGAAGATCGCACTAATAGAATTTTTAAAACTAATTTAGTAAAGAGGGTTAATTAATATAAAATTAATTAAGTGACAAATTTTCAATACAGCAAGCCTGGGCGGTGTGGAATCCTTGGTAACACGTCCAGTACAAACATCTCATTCCGGTATGGAACCAGAAGAGCGAATAGCGGCGGGAATCAAAGATGAATTAATCCGCTTATCTATTGGGATCGAAGATGCAGAAGATTTGATTTCTGATTTAGGACAGGCACTGGAAAAGATCTAATCTTTACTGTTCAGGACAAAGGTGACTGGTCCATTATTCACCAGCTCCACATCCATCGTAGCGCCAAATTCTCCGGATTCAATGGGAACACCGCCCTTTTTTATTTCTGACATAAAATATTCGTAAAGTCGGTTCCCATCATTCGGTGTTGCTGCTTTTATGAAACTGGGACGACGACCTTTTTTTGTATCGCCACATAAGGTGAACTGGCTAATGACCAATGCAGAGCCATTCACATCTTTAATAGATAAATTCATTTTATCATTTTCATCATTGAAGATGCGAAGTCCGCAAATTTTATTCACAAGAAATTCTGCATCATTTTCAGTATCATTTTTCTGCACACCGAGAAAAATTACCAATCCATGTGAAATTTCGCCTACTATCTTATCAGAAACAGTAACCTTTCCCTGGGAGCATCTTTGAATAACGGCAATCATTTGTTTTTAATACCCTGAACCCATCAAAGAACCAGTGAAAAACAGTGTGAATTGTGGTCGTTCAATAAACTTAGAATGAAGCCCCTTATTCCACCCAAACATTATCCTTCCCATACTTTGTTCTAAGTAATCGGACAAATGCCTTATCGGTGGATATTTTAATATTATGCGCCATGACTTTCATGGGACGGGGCGACCCATTATTGGGTAAATGGAAAACCAATCGACATTCACCGGGATACTGCTTGGCAATGGTCATAAGTTCATCAACCTCTTCTGGCGTGGTTTCGCCTTGTGGAAATTTGATGTTGAGCCGTTGTGATAGCCTATCTCGAACCCTGTCCACTGTAATGATCTCGTCCCCCATAATCTTTATATCAGAGAAATCGGTATTTTCCGATGGCTTGCCTTTTACAAATACCACATTTCCTTCTTCAATCAAATTACCATAGGATTTGAAACAATCACTGAAAGCGATCACTTCTGCATGACCGCCTAAACAATCCAGATCGAAAAAAGCCATTTCACGATTCCGACGGTCGAATCGTTTAACAATCCGAGTAACCATACCACCTATAACAATCGTATCTTTCTTGGAGAATTCTTGCTCTTCTCCAAAAGTAATGGATGTGAATTCTTCTAGGTCTTCAGCGTGTTCTAAAAGTGGATGTCCAGTCACGTAAAGTCCTAATACTTCTTTCTCTTTTTCTAATGATTCCTTTTCTTTCCAATCTGCCATATTCTGGAGATCTGGTGTTTTGATCAATTCATCATCTTGACCTCCGCCGCCAAACAGATCCACCTGATTTCGGTCTTTTTCACTTTGCATTTGCTGGCCGTATCTTATTGCTTCATCTACGGCGGAAAATTTTTGTGCGCGATTACCTTCTACTGAATCCATTGTTCCGGACATGATTAAACTTTCCAGAACACGTTTATTTACTTTCTGCTGATCTACCCGAGCGCAAAGATCAAAAATAGATTCATATTTTCCATTCTCACCTCTTTCTTCAATGATAGTTTCCAATGCTTTTGCACCCACATTCTTAATGGCATTTAACCCATAAGAAATGGTGGATTTATTCACGGGACGAAAATCTTCGAAAGATACATTAATGTCAGGTGGAGTCACTTCAATTCCCTGCTTTTTGCATTCATTGATCAATATTACAACCCGGTCGATAGTGCCCATCTCACTAGTGAGGTTCGCACTCATAAACTCTGCAGTGTAATGTGTTTTCAACCAAGCTGTTTGATAAGCCACATAAGCATAAGCCGTAGAATGACTTTTATTGAATCCGTATTGTGCAAATTTCTCAATCAAAGCAAAAATATTTTCTGCTTTTTTCTTTGAAATCTTTTTACTTTCTGCTCCTTCAACAAACTTGATTGATAATTCATCCATGAGCGATTTGATCTTTTTCCCCATAGCTCTCCGCATAATGTCCGCTTCAGCAAGTGTAAATCCGGCAATTTCATGAGCGATCTGCATCACTTGCTCTTGGTACACAATAATCCCGTATGTTTCTTTCAGTATGGGTTCCATAAGTGGATGGGGATAAGCTATATTTTGCTGTCCGTGCTTCCGAGAAATGAAATCATCTATGTTTTTCATAGGACCCGGGCGATATAACGCATTCATGGCAATAAGGTCTTCAATCACAGTTGGCTTCAGTTTTTTCAAGAACTCCCGCATGCCTGAGGACTCAAATTGAAAAACTCCGATTGTCAAACCTTTGGCAAAAATTTCATAGACCTTAGCATCATCCAATGGCAATTTTTCTATATCAACTTTTTCACCTTTTTGTTCGATCAATTTCACAGCTTTATCGATCACGGTCAGTGTTCTGAGACCTAGAAAATCCATTTTTAATAGGCCCAATTCTTCAAGGCCTTTCATATCATATTGACTTGTAACATCTCCAGAAGATGATCGATAAAGTGGAACATAATCAGTGAGATCCCCAGGCGCTATTACCACACCTGCAGCATGGATAGATGCGTGGCGGTGCATCCCTTCCAATACCTTGGCATGAGACATTAATTCTTTATAATCTCCTTCCGAAAAACCCTGAAGATCGTGGCTTTTTTCAACGGCAGCATCTAAAGTAATATTTAATTCATTGGGGATGGCCTTGGCAATTTTATCCACTTCGCCAAAAGGATAACCCATGACGCGACCTACATCTCGCACTACCTGTTTTGCTTTCATTTTCCCAAATGTAATAATCTGGGTCACGGAATTATCACCATATTGATCTTTGATATAATCAATCACTTCTCCGCGCCTTTCAATACAAAAATCAATATCAATATCAGGTAAGCTGATTCGTTCAGGGTTTAGAAATCTTTCAAAAAGGAGATTGTATTTCAATGGATCGATACTTGTAATGCCAAGCGCAAAGGAAACTATACTTCCAGCAGCAGATCCCCTACCTGGCCCCACCGGAATCTTCATATCTTTAGAATATTTGACAAAATCTGCCGTAATTAAAAAGTATCCAGCGAAACCCATATTTCGAATGACCAAAAGTTCATGATCAATTCGTTTCTGGATGTCTGGGGTTATTTCTCCATAAAGTAATTCTGCCCCTGCCTGGGTTAACATTTTTAAATATTCATCTGAATCTTGGGTAGGTGAGTTTTCCGGGATTGGGAAATTGGGCAAATGGTATTCGCCCATACGTAATTCCACATCAATACTGTCTGCGATCTTCCGCGTATTCTCAATCGCCTGTGGAAATTCCTTGAAGAGGGTGTGCATCTCATCTTGAGTTTTAAAATAAAATTCCGGTGTAGCATATCGCAAGCGGTTGGGGTCACTACGCTCTTTCCCCGTACCTAGACAAATAAGAATATCATGTGCTTCCCAATGAGACTGTTTTGCGTAGTGTGCATCATTGGTGCAAACTAACGGTAGATTCAGATCCGCCGCCAGTTTCTTCATATTCTTAATATTGGCTTCCTCTTCAGGGATGCCGTGATTCTGAATTTCTAGATAATACCGATCAGGGAATATTTCCGCGAATCTGAGCGCTGCTTCTTTAGCGCCTTCATAATCACCTCGAAGCATTTTTTCCGGTACTTCGCCTTTCAAACAAGCCGACATACAAATAAGCCCTTCGCTGTATTGCCGAAGAAGATCTACATCGACTCGTGGCCGATAATAAAATCCTTCTAAATAACCGGCGGTCACCAACTTCATGAGATTTTTATAACCGGTATAATTCTGAGCAAGAAGAATCAGATGATTGTTTCCCCAACCGCCTTCCGCAGTCGTTTTTTTTTCAAAACGAGATCCCGTTGCTACATAGATCTCACACCCGATGATGGGCTTGATGCCTGCTTTTTTCGCTTCTTTATAATAGGGCACCACACTGAACATATTTCCATGTTCCGTTAGGGCAACTGAATCCATTTTTAAATCATCAATGGTATTAACCAGTTGGTCGATGCGCTGTGCACCATCTAGCAGACTATAGTCCGAATGGTTATGTAAATGGACGAATTCAGATGTCATTAAAATGCTCCTGCATATATGGCAATCAATCCTATAAGAGTACTAAATTTTAAGATCCGGGCACCGTGTGTTGCGGACGAAATTCCAGGATTGTTCAATAGAGAAACTACAACTACACCCAATGGAATCTCAACGCCAAGAATCAACAAAATGCCATACCAAATGCCATAGGTTCCATATAAATATGGGATAAAAGCACCCACGCCAATACAAGCTGACAAAAAGATGGAAAGTTGAATCGATTTTTCGATTCCTGCTGTAATTGGAAATGTTTTAAGGCCCGCAGATTGGTCTCCTTCCATGTCTGCAATATCTTTCACCAATTCCCTCACTAATGTGAGACCAAAGGCTAGAATCATTGGAATCCACATGGGCGACATATTATTAAATGCTGCACCACAAAACAGGAACGATAAACCTAAAACAAAAGCAACGATCATGTTGCCAATCAAGGGCATCCCTTTTAAATATTTAGAATACAGAACCATAAATGGCATGGCAATCACAATCCCTATCACTTTAGCCGCTTCCGAAAGTTCCAGACAGGCCAATGTGCCCATAGAAAACAGTAGAATGGATATAAAGAGAGCTGTTCGTTTTTTGACAAAGCCAGATGGAAGTGGGCGCATGGGACGATTGATTTTATCAATTTCATAATCCACCACGTCATTCAAGGCATTTGCAGCACCAGCAAAACACATGACCACTGCCATAACCAAAAGGAGCGTACCTGTATTATTGAGTGTACCTAAAATACCAGAACCAATTACCATAGCAAGTCCGCTAGTGAAAACATTTAATGGCCGGAGAAGTTTAATGTGGTAGTAAAATGTGTTCATTTTTTTAAATTAATCGATTTCTGAGCTTGTCGAAAAGTTCAATTAATTTACCAAGGATATATTGATTTATAATTTATTATAAAATGAACCGACCGTTTGACAAGTTCAAGGAATGGTTCCTTAAATTCCCACAACCAAAACCCGATCATCGCCATTATAATCCTTGATGAGTTTGGGTTCACCATAACCAGTGTTTTCAAAAATAGCTTTTACTTTTTGTGGGTGTTCTCCCAGACCCACTTCCAGAATTATCCATCCACCGGTCTTCACCAAATCTTTACCAATTTCAGCGAATCGCTGATAGAATGTGAGTCCATCTTTTTCATCGGTAAGCGCGATTGTTGGCTCAAAATCCCGGACATCCTTCATGAGCCCATCCATCTCACTTTGAGGGATATACGGAGGATTGGACACCAATAAATCAAATGGGCCATCTGGAATGGTACTTAAAAAATCCAATTCTTGAAAGGATACGTTCCCCACAGACAATTTTTCTTTATTCTCATTGGCAATGCCAATTGCAGCATCTGAAATATCTAACCCTAAAACAGTGGATTCGGGGAGTTCTAGTCCCAATGTTGTGGCAATACATCCGGAACCGGTTCCCACATCCAAAATATTCGGCGATTTGATGCTTTTCAGTTTATCTATAGCTATATCAATTAGCCGTTCTGTTTCTGGTCGAGGAATTAACACATGTTTATTTACTGAAAATTCCCGACCATAAAAATCACATGAACCAGTAATATATTGGAGAGGCTCTTTTTTCAAACGTCTTTTCACCCAAACCCGAAGTGTTGCAAGTTGAGTTTGTGATAGAGGCTCTTCAAACCTTAGGTAAACATCCATTCGGTTACAATTTAGTAATGCACGAAGAAGCCATTCAATCTCAGCTTTAGGATTCTCAAAACCCTTCTCTTTAAAATAGGATTCCGCCCAGTTGATGAGATCAATAATGCGCCAAATTTTTGGCATTAAATTATTTTCAGGAGAGAATTATCGAAAAATGAGATGGGAATGAAATAGGCATTATTCCGTTTCGGCAGCAAGGTATTCCTGCTGTTCAGCGATCTTTAATTGCTCAATAATCTCTGTAATGTCCCCGTCTAATATTTCGTTCAGCCGATAAGTTGTAAAATTAATACGATGGTCTGTTACGCGGCCTTGGGAAAAATTATATGTACGTATCTTGGCAGAACGATCCCCCGTTGATACCAAACTTCGACGTTCTGCTGCGCGTACCGCAGCTGCTTTTTCCTGTTCTGCTGCAAGCATACGGGATTTCAATACTTTTAATGCTGCAGCTTTATTTTTATGTTGGGAAGATTCATCCTGGCAGGTTACTACCAATCCTGTAGGAATATGGGTTATGCGGATGGCAGATTCTGTTTTATTCACATGCTGCCCACCGGCACCACTGGCACGATAGGTGTCAATTTTTAAATCAGCATCCAAAATTTCAATATCAACATCTTCTGCTTCCGGCATCACAGCAACCGTGGCAGCTGATGTATGCACCCTTCCACTCGTTTCCGTTTTGGGTACACGCTGAACACGGTGAACACCGCTTTCATATTTCAGCATCCCAAAAGCACCTTTGCCCTGCATGGCAACAATCGCTTCTTTCATACCGCCAATACCTGTTTCAGATGAATTCATTATTTTGAAAGTCCACCCATTTCGCTCTGCATATCGGGTGTATATACGAAAAAGATCTGCAGCAAATAATGCAGCCTCATCCCCGCCAGTCCCAGCCCGAATCTCTAAAATAAGATTCTTATTATCCATGGGATCTTTTGGCAAAAGAAGTACTTTGATTTCTGCTTCAATATTTTCCTGCTGGGCTACTAAATCACCCAATTCTTGCTGGACAATTTCTTTTAAATCATCATCATCGCCATCCAATATTTCTTTATCATCTGCAATTTGATCTAACACAGAAATGTATGCTTTTCCCACGTTTACAATACCTTCCATTGCGCTATGCTCTATGGCAATGGGTGTTAGTTTATCCTGATTTCCATATATTTCTGGGTCAGCCATTTGCTCCGCCAGATGAGCATGTTTAGCAATAATGGCTTCTAATTTTTTTCTCACCCAATGGCCTCTGCTGTATATTCTTTTCCAACCATATCTTTGTATTTATCCCCAAAAGCTTCTTTCAGTGCAGTGATAGAAACCACCACCATATCATCTTCCGGCTGTTTTGTGGTAATATTCTGAAGCAAGAGACCCGGTTTTTTCAAAATAGAAAAAAAGATAGAATTACTTTTAGATGAGAGTTTGATTAATTCATATCCAATACCAGAAACAAATGGAATCATGGGTAAATGAAACAAGAGGCGGATTGGCAAAGAGATTGTTCCAAGAAAATAAATAACGATGGTATCCACCATTGCAAAAACAAGTATCGCGGTTAAAAGTACAATAAATAAAAAACTAGTGCCACATCTTGGATGTTGTGTTGGAAATGATTGAGCATTTCCCACATTGACATCTTTGCCTGATTCAAAATTATAAACTACTCGATGTTCTGCTCCATGATATCTAAAGAGACGATTCACATCTTTAAATAATGAGATCGCCAATAAATAGACGACAAAAAACGTAATTCTAAAGGCTCCAGATGCAAGATTAAACCATAACACTTCTTTCTCAATATTCATGAGTTTTGTGGTAATCCACATTGGCGCCACCATAAAAAGTGTTACTGCAAGCCCAATAGCAAAAATGGTGGACAAGAATTCCGCGATCTTACTTTGTTCCCCTTCTTCTGGCATGGCAATATCAACAGAATACTGAAGTGTGGCCATCCCCATTTTCATGGCTTCAAACAAGGATGCCATCCCACGGAGAATGGGTTGTTTCCAAAAATTTGATCGTTCCGTAATAGATTGAAATTCATTTTTCTGAACATGAATCTTTCCATCAGGATCTCGAACCGCAGTGGCATAAGCACCGGGCACACGCATCATCACCCCTTCGATAACAGCTTGTCCACCAACTAGAATGGATGGTTTCATGGTCAGTAATAATAAAGCTCGTTTCATTTTGAATAAAAAAATGGCTCTACCCCAGTATTAAAAACTGTTCGCAGAGCCATTGACTAGAAATGCAGTTATTTACGGCCGTATTTACGGTTGAATTTCTCGATACGTCCTGCTGTATCCACCAGGTTTTGTTTCCCTGTAAAAAACGGATGAGATTTATTCGAGATCTCGATCTTGCATAACGGATATTCATTTCCGTCATCCCATGTAATCGTTTCTTTTGTGTTTACAGTGGACCGTGTCAGGAACGCATAATCACTTGATGAATCTTTAAAAACCACCAATCGGTAATTATTCGGATGAATTCCTTTTTTCATGGTTCACTCCTATTAAACAATTTTTTCTAGAACGGATCGAACCCGCTCAATACCTTTTTCAATGATATCTGTGCTTGTTGCATAAGAAAATCGTATGTGCCCAGGGGCACCAAAGCCATCACCTGGTACTGTAACAACATTTGCACAGCCCAAAATATACTCAGAAATATCAAAAGTATCTTTCAATTTCTGACCATTCCCCACCTTCCCTAAATAATAACTGAAGTCCGGAAATACATAAAAGGCGCCACCGGGAACCGCACAAGTAACTCCTGGAAGCTCATTCATTAATTTAACAATAAAATTGCGTCTTTCTTTAAATGCCGCTTTCATATCTTCAACACAGGATTGATCACCTGTGAGTGCTTCAATACCTGCCTTTTGACCAATAGAGTTTGCGCAAGATGTGGCTTGACCCTGAAGCTTAGACATAGCTTTGATAATATCTCTTGGTCCTGCTGCATAGCCAATTCGCCAGCCTGTCATTGCGTAAGTTTTTGAAAGGCTTAAACAGGTCACCACATTGGCAGCTATTTGGTGTTGGCGATTTAATTTTTCTGTGCTCACAAATTCTCCGTCATAAACCAATCGCTCATAACACTCATCAGAGATCACGACCCAATTATTTTCCTTGGCAATGCGAAGCAAACGAAGGATGGCTTCTTCTCTCCAAATTCCACCCGTTGGATTAGATGGAGAATTCAATATAACACCTTTAATATTGGGTGATAATTTATTTTTTAAATCATTAAAGTCAGGTTCGAAATTATTTTCTGGAATCGTTTCCACCAAAACCGGTTCAGCATCTGCTAATCGAACAAATTCTGGAAAAGAGACCCAATAAGGACGAAAAACAACTACCTCATCACCTTCATCAAAAAGAGCCTGACAAACATTATATAGACTTTGTTTTTCACCATTTGAAACAAGAATGTCCGCCGGTTCATAGGTAATCCCATTTTCCCGTTCCAGTTTTTCACAAATAGCCTTTCTGAATTCGATCATTCCCGGACCAGCAGTGTATTTTGTGAAGCCATCATCCATGGCTTTTTTCCCGGCTGCAATGATATGAGAAGGCGTATTAAAATCAGGTTCCCCCACCGAAAAATTGATTACATCAATTCCTTCAGCGCGCATTTCCGCTGCGCGAGTGGCCATTTGTAATGTAAAGGATGGTTGAACCTTATGGACGCGGTTCGCCAGTTTATAGGTCAAAATTTATGTTGCCGTTTATGGTGTTTTTCGGTGTTGAATTTCGCATCATCTCTCGAATCTTGCGAATCTTCGGAAATTTGATTGCCGGTATTGTGACTATCATCTTCAATGTCAAATTCTTCTGAGAAAACCCTGCCGGTTCTTTGAGGTTTTTGTTTTTGTTTTTGTTGACCGCCATGTTTATGACTTTTTTTGGTTGGGTGACCAGATCTACCTTGTTTTTTAGGCTTATTGGTTGATTGTTGAGCAGCCTTTTGACTTTTTGATGCTGATTGACGTCTACGTCTTGGTTTTGGTACATCGGATGCTGATATACTTTCTAAATCATGGTCCTGCTCTGCTATTGGTTCAGGTGCCTTTTCCGATACCTCCTGCTTCAATTCATTCTCGTTAAATGTAAAAGAATCTGGATTAAACATTCCATAAATAGTTCCAAATCCACGGGTAATGCCATTGCCTACACCAATATAATTTGGCAGAACAAAATTGGTTTTGAATTCTCCCATAAATGCGCCCCATTTATTTTCATCTACAGGACGAGGAAACAAGCTGGTAACTTTGACCTTTGTTAAAACATTATCTTCAAGATTGATTCCAACCTCATTCGCGAGAAAAATGATATTTTGTCCAAGAAGACGATTTAAAAATGACGGTTTTTCCTGGTTGGTTAAAAATCGATATTTACCTCCAGTCATTTGATTCAAAGCAACCCAAGGTGTAATAAATCGATACCGAACCAACCGGCTTGACGGTACAAATTGATCTTCTACTTTCTCAATATCACAATCTTGAGCTTCAAAAGTAATATTTCCAAAATCAAACATTTCAAATTTTTCAGCTAATGATAATACAGGATCAACTCCTTCATGAACTCCAATAATATAAATCTGTTCATTCAGGATCTTAACTTGAACTCTTGGGTAAAGAAAACGATCTCTGTAAGATCCATCCAACATAGGAATTATTGATTCATCAGGATATTGACGCATAAAGACACCTTTGACCTGATATGGTGTTTTCCGAACCGGCTTATCGGTGATAACCCTAACTACTACTGATTTTATATTTGGAAAAGTATCACTCATAATACTTATAATTTACCCGGAAGTTTATTGGCTCATGGTATCCAAGAATTCGGCATTGGATTTGGTCCGTTTCATACGATCCTGCATAAACTCCATGGCTTCTAACACCTTCATGTCGTTTAGCAATTTGCGAAGGATCCACATTCTACCTAATGACTTACGGTCTAAGAGGAGTTCTTCTTTCCGTGTGCCGGAGCGAACAATATCAAATGATGGATACATCCTACGATCGCTTAATTTACGATCCAGAACTAATTCCATATTTCCAGTCCCTTTGAATTCCTCAAAAATGACCTCATCCGCCCGACTGCCGGTGTCAATCAGGGCTGTTGCAATAATTGTTAGACTCCCGCCTTCCTCTGTGTTTCTTGCGGCGCCAAAAAACTGTTTCGGTTTTTTCAAAGCATTGAAATCTACACCGCCTGACAATATTTTCCCGCTATGTGGAATCACTGCATTGTGTGCTCGTGCAAGTCGAGTAATACTGTCTAATAAGATTACAACATCATCTCCGAATTCTACCATGCGTTTTGCTTTTTGTAAAACCATATCGGCGACAGAAACATGGCGTTCCGGCGGCTCATCGAAGGTGGAACCAATTACTTCAGCATCCACATTTCGTTTCATATCCGTTACTTCCTCCGGCCGTTCGTCGATGAGTAAAACGATCCGTTTTGTTTTGGGATGATTCTTGCTAATAGCATTTGCCAGCTTTTGAAGTAGAACGGTTTTCCCAGTTTTAGGCTGTGCAACAATAAGTCCACGCTGCCCCTTACCAACAGGAGAAATTAAGTCCATAATGCGCATAGAAAGGTCTTTAGAATCAACTTCTAAATTGAATTTTTCTTCTGGATAAAGTGGTGTAAAATTATCAAAAAGAATGATTTCCTTTAGTTTTTCTACCGAGCCTTCATTCACGGTTTCGACTTTTAATAAGGCATAATATCGTTCTTTTGATTTAGGTGGTCGGATTTGTCCGGAAATTAAGTGACCTGTTTTTAAACCAAATCTTTTTATCTGGGAAGGACTAACATATATATCGTCCGGACCTGGTAGATAGTTGAAATCAGGAGATCGTAGAAAACCATATCCGTCCGGCATCACTTCCAACACACCACGTGCGGACAATGCGTCGTCTTTTTTAGCTTGCGCCTCTAATATACGAACGGTTAGTTCTTGCTTATTGAGTCCGGACACGCCACCCTCAATATTAAGCTTTTGAGCTAATTCCGCAAGTTCACGAATCTGCAAAGATTGTAATTCATTAAGATCCATACAATAAAAACCTATTTAAATAATCATTGAATATTTGAAATTATAAGTCTCCGGGGAAACATAGGAGATATGAGAACTTACACTAAATAATACCTGAGTCAAAAGATATTTCAAATTCAGTAAATACCTCTTCTGCAATATAGTGACTTCCAAATATGACCCCAACTCCCGCATCTTTAATCAATGCTTTCAACTTGTTAATGCCGGAGGAAACGGAGTCCACTGGTTCATTCTTAATACCGAAAAACATTAATTTTTCTGATAATTTTTGGGAACTCAATAATAGCCCGTTTTGGTCGGTCGTAACAAATAACTTAGAGAATTGCCCGGATAAGTTCTTTGTTAGAGAATTGAATTCTTTGTCACCTTTTAAACAAAATAATCCAATGATGGGCACATCTGGGTGCATGCTTCTAATTGTTTTTAGAAGAAAGGCTAAACCATCTTCATTATGTGCCACATCATAATATAGACTATCATCCAACTGTTGGATCCGCGCAGGCCAACGCACCTTTCTTAATCCATAATGAATTATCTGATTTTGAAGTCCTGGCTCAAACTGGTTAATGCATTCTATCGCCAATGCTGCATTTAAAGCCTGATGCTCTCCAATTAGTGAAGTAATATATTGATCATCTTCGTACTGAAAATTCGTTCCGGAAGTTGTGGCTGAAATATTTGAAATAGCACCTAACTCTGTTACGGGCGCTCTTTTATCTTTCGCTTTTTTTAACAGAATATTTTTGACTTTTGGTATTTGTTTTGCAATAATTAGTGGTACATCATTTTTAATGATACCTGCCTTTTCATTTGCGATTTTTCCAATATCTTTTCCCAAAATATCCATGTGATCCATAGAGATATGAGAGATTACTGTAACTTTAGGTTTAATCACATTGGTGGAATCCAATCGGCCACCTAATCCAGTTTCGATCACCGCCACATCCACTTTTTGTTCCTTAAAATAGTCAAAAGCCATGGCAGTAGTTGTTTCAAAAAAAGTGGATTCATTTTCTTGAACAAACGGGCCAACTTTTTTCATGAATGTGATAATTTGTTTATCAGGAATTGGGTAACCATTTATTCGTATTCTTTCATTAAACTTGATCAAATGGGGTGACGTATAAAGTCCAATATTTTTGCCAGATGCATGGAGGATACTGGCAATCATGGCGCAGGTGGATCCCTTACCATTCGTCCCAGCCACATGGATCATTGTAAGGTCGTCCTGCGGATTCCCTATAAAATCTAAAAGGTGAAAAGTGTGTTCTAACCCAAGCTTTATTCCGAGGCGCTGGAGATTAAAAAGGGACTTTAAAAGGGTAGAAAAATCAGAAGATGTCAACGTGGGTGATTGCACTGATATTTGCGTGAACAAATCGTCCGGCAAGCGCCTCAAAGGAATCCCGAGAATCTGTAACACAGCAATGTATCTTACCCGTATTTTCATTAGAAACTATATTGTTTTTACTCAATACAGAATTAACAGCCGCAGCGGTTGCTTCACCAGAATCAACAAGAGAAACATCTGATCCCAATACTTGTCTCAGAATTGATTTTAGTAATGGATAATGGGTGCACCCCAAGATTAATGTATCCACATTTGATCGTTTGATAGGCTCTAAATAAGCGGTAGCTATGGCTGTTGGAACATCACCTGAAACCCAGCCTTCCTCAGCTAAAGGTACAAAGAGAGGGCAAGCCTGGCTCACAACGGAAATTTGATCATTCGCTGCTCTTAGCCCATCGCCATATGCATCCGACTTAATTGTGGCATTGGTTCCTAAAACACCAACCCGTTTATTTTTTGTGATAGAGATTGCAGAATGAATGCCCGGTTCGATAACCCCTATAATGGGCAAATCAAATTTTGATTTAATATAATCAAGAGCCAACGATGAAGCCGTATTGCAGGCAACTACAATCATTTTAGAGTTCTGATCAACCAACCATTGTGTGATCTCATTCGTAAATTCCTGAATTCGTATCTTACTTTTATTTCCATAGGGAACTCGGGCTGTATCCCCCACATATAAAATTGATTCATTCGGCAAGGCTCTTGCCAATGCATCCACAACGGTAAGTCCGCCAATTCCAGAATCAAATACACCAATAGGCCTATTATCCATCTTTATTCCTCAGCCAACAATTTTTCACGAGAATATTTAAAATGCTTGATTCCTTCATATATCGCATTAGCAATCATCTGTCTATACTCTCCTTGTTTCAGTTTTTTCTCCTCAGCAGGATTGGAAATAAACCCAACTTCTACTAACACATTGGGCATGGATGCACCGTACAAGACATAAAACCCCGCTTGTTTTACGCCACGATTTGGGGTGGTTAATTTTTTATCCAATTCCATTTGTATAATGGCTGCAAGATCCTCGCTTTCTTTCAAAAACATACTTTGCGCCATTGTGGCCAAGATCATTTTTTCACCGCTAAGGTCTTTATATTGGCTCACTTTTTCTTCAAACTGAATTACTGCGTTTTCCCGAGATGCAACTTCAATAGCATCATCACTTTTTGCTAGGCTATACAAAAATGTTCCAAAGCCTTGTACTTTTCGGTTATTGTTAGAATTAGCATGAATACTTACAAACATCTTTCCATCTACATCATTCGCCATTTTTGTCCGATTGATCAGAGGCATCCAGACATCTTCCTCTCGTGTATAAACAACTTTGATTCTTGTGTGTTTTTCTAAAAGCCGCCCGATCCGTTTGGTGATATCAAGTACAACATCCTTTTCTTTTGTGCCATATTTCCCTATGGAGCCTGGATCTTTTCCCCCGTGTCCTGCATCTAAAACTATTGTGTCTAATCGTTGACTTTCTTTCACGTTTTCTATGCGTTCCGCCATTTTCCCCAGAGGTGTTCGAAGAGTTATCACAATTTGGTTGGGATCCAAACTTTGATCCAATTCATGACTAATAACTTGGGAACCAAGTTTAAAAGCTACTTGTGCGGTTTCACCAATTTGGTCCGATTCAATCCTGCTAATAACCCCACGAGTCAACCCATTATTGATAGTCGTGGTATCCACCATTGCCCCTGCAACTGTCAAATAATACCACCCGTGCTTATTAATGAAAGAACTAATATTTCGCTCTGAAAATTGCTTACTCGTGTTCAATCGAATTATGGTTCCGTTAGATTTTACATCTATGTTGATGCCGTTGATATTGAAATGGATCACATCAATATCAAGGAGTTCTTTCTTTCGATCAAAATTGATCCCAGGCAGCACTGTTGATTTTAAAATATCCAGAAATTCTTCCGCTGGAACATAAAGATCATGTGATTCTACTCTTGTGATCTGGGGCATCTGATAGGGTCGATCATCGATCATGACAAAACTAGTATTTCCTGAAATTTTGACTTTCTTTCCCGCAATATATAAAACTAGTTTTTTTCGCTCAGCATTCTCATACAATTTTGAAGATAGAGATCGAGCTAGATCCTTCGCTGAAATATATAATTTCTTCGAATCTGAAAGTGTTCTTATTTCTGATTCAGTCCCGGCACTGCGGTTAAAGACATGAATCTCGCCCATGAGAACATTTATGATAAAAAGGAATAGTACGATTCTGCTGAAAATCATCTGCATGAATTTATCTTATCAATCTGAACACAAACAACCAAATGACATCAAATTGAAACATTTATTTGCAGGGCACCCCTAACAACTGGGATTTCATCAAAATTCCATGCTCGCCATGCGGTTGAAATACGAAAATGAATGTCGGTACTGGGACTGGTTTGGTAGGATATAATATTCCCTAAATAATGACCATGTCGAGTGAATACTTTGCTTTTCATTTCTCCGGGCAAGTTCACATCCCAATAATATAGCCACGATTGACCCTCTATTTTTGTAGTCACCCAATACCATTTAACAGTCCAAAGACCTAAATAATGCTTACTTCTTAGTTGAATACCCAAGCTGGAAGGAGAATCATTTTGGCTATGTTTTTCTTGGAGTTGGCATTGGAATGAATTATTTGTATCGTGTTTCCACTTGATGGTCGTTTTAATAGTAGAAATGGGGACAGAATAAAAATTATAATCATTATATCCATAGTTTTCTGATGAGGCTTCCTGAATCTTGAGCTTTGTTTGAATCCAAAGTTTTGAATTGAATTTTTGATCTAGGCTAATACCGGTTTCATGACCATCTCTTTTAAACTCTCCCTTTAATTTTTCCAACCTTCTAAATATATCAGAATATACATTTACGTTGATTTTATCATATCGGAATCGAAATTCCTGTAAAACACCAGTTTCCCCTAATTCTTTATTATTCCAATTGCGGAATGCGTTATCCCTTAATGCAAAGTAATTATTGTCAATTTCTCGAAACACAATTCCATAATAAAATGAATCATGTTTCAACTTTCCTCCCATTATTATGGCATTTTTATTCTGAGAGGTAAAAGCTAATTCAGAAAACAGAGTCAAATTTGAGATAGTGTAATTACCATAAACTGATGATGTGAGATTGGTAAAATAACTATCAGTATGGTTTTGTCTCCAAGCGCCACCACCAACTACAAACCCCGCTATTCCATTTGGTATTATTGTTTCCCAATTAGCCACTCCAATTGTTTCTAAAATATTGTCATGATTTTTAATTTGGTTTTCCGAAACATGAAGCCCAATATTTGAAATATTAACGTGATCCTTCTCGATAGAACCATCAATTTTTCTATGGGAGATTCCTGCCGAAAGTTGACCGTGGCCCATGGGCTGTTCCCAGCCCAATCCTCGATATGCCCAGGATTCATGACTTGACCTGAAGGGTTGAATCCCTCTTCCTCGGCGTAAAATAGAATTGGTGGTTCCAAAATCCGATTTTACCGGCATCGACCTCCAACTGACCAATCCATGTCCAACCAACATCTGGAAATTGCCTATGGTGTAATCATAGTCTTGAAACTTTGTATTCAAAAACATCGAATAATGATCAAGAATATCTAACTCTCCTGGATCTCTTTCGCCAAGAATCCCAATTCTAAATTGATCAAATTGAAAATCACCGAACCATTTATGTTGAATGCCATCCGTCCTATTAATTCTATGTATGAATGATCCGTGGATATTTATCTCTCTTCTGCCAGTCCATAGTTCATTTAAAAGCATATTCAGACGTGGATACTGATCAAGATTATGTAAATCACCTTGCAGGGTCTGCTCTAAGGCAAAATTCTCTTCATGACTTAAAAAAGAAAGTTGGGATAAAAGGAGTACAGATTCTGGAGTGAGTGAATGATGGAAAGCCTTGGCATTATTTAGAATGATAAGATCTGATTCCGGTAGAGAGTTTTCCGGATCAAAGGCATCATATACATCATACTGTCCAAAAGAAACGTTATGGAATATGAGTGTAACTAATCCCAGTCTGATAAGTGATAAAGCCAAGATTCGCATAAGAAAGGCAACTAAATTCAATTCGAAATTCTTTCCAGTTTATACATCCTCCAGTTGTGAAAATATTAGGCTGTTGGACCTTACCAACTGCAATATCTATTTGGTCAAGTAATTTATAGACCATGCCAAAGCGAACACTGATTGGGAATTCAGTATCCTGGACAAAAGATGCTTGCCCAATTATTTTTTCATTTGGTCGTACCAAAAGTCCGGCTGATATAATTTGAGGAAGTTTTTCATTGGATTGTCCAATCACAGGTCCATTCACATTTAAAAAAGACATCATAGTTTCCACATGGGTTCCCATGGCATATCTCACACTGACTTTTGATCCTATTGCCTCAGCTTGTCCATAATTTGAGATGCTTAATTGATACATATTAAGGGAGATACCAAGTTGAACTAATTCTTTATAACTTTTTGCTCCTAAAATTGAAATCTGTGTTTCCTGATAGCTTGAATTTCCAAACCGGGACAGACCAAGACCAAGACCCAAGTTCCGGAAATTCCCCCCAACTACAAATAGCGATTCCATGATGGATCTTAAACCAAATTTTCGATTAATACTTCCTGCGCCAAATGGAGATCTATTAATGAGAAGAATTGTTGGATCAGATAATGCACCCAGAGAGTTCGGGTAAATAGAAAATGGAAATGCCCCCACAGCATTTTGAAATGATGACAGTGGTTCGGAGTCAAATGCTCCGAATACCTTATTGGGGCAAATAAATACCATACTGAAACACAATATGGTATGGATTACATGGCTGGTGGATTGAAAGCTAGCCATGATATTTTAAAAAAATGCGCCCCGTATAAACGGGGCGCACCAGCGGAATTAATATTCGCGCTATTTCTTTTCGTACCACATAACGATTATCATCAGGGCAAGTATACCTGCGAATCCTGCATCTCCAAATTGAGTCATAACTCGACCCAACCCACTGATAACTCCAAAAAAGTCATCAAACAAAATTCCTACAACAATACCTATGACGACTAAGGTCTTGAGCAAATCTGTGATTTGTCCTAACCACTCGTTTACGGTCTGCAACGCACCTTTCAGCATAGTTTCCTCCTGTTTTCAGGTAACGGGGTCAGGGTTGAAATCAAGACCCCGTATAAATCCTTTTTGATTATCCCAAAAACGAGAGTAAAACCAGCAGAGCTAACAGTCCGGCAAAACCCCCATCTAGGAATGTGTTTACCAGATCTACGATTCCACCGACAGGGTCAAACCCTGTGGAATAGACAATATTAACGAAAACAAATAACACAATAAGTGCTTTGATTACGCCAATGATTCCAGATGCTGCATTTTTTACTTGAGCGTTTACATCAGCCATGCTGATACCTCCTTGGTTTGGTTCTTTGGTAAAAACAGGAAGCTATTTTATCCGTTCTCTGTTTTCTTCATAAATTGACCTCATTGTATTCTTTGAATAAAAGGGCAATCTCTTTTGATCGGTCAAATTTACAAATAAAGATGATATTGACAATATTTTTATTTATTCACCCGCTTGAGCTCTAGTGAGCAGTTTTATAGCTGCGCCAGAGACTCTTTCCACATCAATGGTCCCCATGCATTTTTGGCATAATCTCCAGTGATCTCTTTTGTGTTCACATGATTCATCTGGTTTAATAATTGTTATCCATTTCCCAATAGGGCATGTCATCTTTGGGTCCTGTGAACCAAAGATGGAAATAGTCGGTATTCCGACATAAGCCGCCAGATGTCCTGGCATGGAATCATTTCCAATGAGCATCTTTTGATTTCTTAACCAATTCTTGAATTTGACTAAATCCCCATCAAAAAAACTTACCTTAATATCTCTTTCTTTCATGCGTTGAATTAAAATAGCGGTTTCTGGCGTTTTAACAATTGCAATTTCATGATTTTTCGAGAGAACTTCTGCTAATTTAATCCATTTATTTTCTGGCCATGCTCGCCTTGGGTCGGTTCCCCCGGCATGAAATACAATAGCCCCTTGATCTTTAAAATTAAACTCTTTTTCATCCAACATTATAGAATCACACCCAAGATGGGAGATTAATTGCAGGGATCGTTCTGTTTGGTGGACACCGGCTGGAGATAGTTGTGGGTGGGTATAAAAAAAAGATCCTCCTGTATCGGTATAACCTAGACTCATTTTTGATCGGACATGCCACAGAAACCAACTATTACGTAAGTCACCCTTGAAATCAATCGCTATATCTATATCTCGTTTTCTAAAATCCCGTGCAAAGGATCGTGCTTTAATCCATTTTATCAATGACCATTCCCAATTTGTCCAAGGGACTTCAACACCTATTACCTCGTCCGCAAATTTCAGATCTCGGGATAATTTTTCTGCGCCCTGACAACACAATAATATTATATGAGCCTGAGGATATCTTTTTTTTAGAGATCGCAAAACAGGAGCAATTAGGAAAACATCACCAATGCGATGATATTGACAAATGAGAATTGAATTTATATTTTCATCATTGAGTGAGTATGATTTTCTATACAAATTACAAAAGAAGTAAAAAGGCCAAATCAGTCTATTAATGATACGCGACAAAAAAATAAAATAAGGATTATAAACTTGTCCATTCATAGCGGTAGTCCCATATCTTTATAATATTGATATAATTTTTCCGATACTTGTGTTATATCATGGTTTTTAACTACCCAATTTCTTGCTTCTATTCCTTTTGCTTCAATTTTCTTTCTGTCTTGAGACAAGTCTCTTAAAACAGAGTCAAAATTATTCTGATTCACATTCACAAATGGATGATCTGGTATAAATGAATTATATTTATCATTGATTTCTGTCAAAGTACAAATTCCCATGGATAATGATTCCACAGAATTCATACCATACCCCCAGCCACCTCGATCTCCAATCTGATCAATAAAAATATCAGATTTTACTTTTCGTTTTATTGCAGTTGCATGAGGAAGGTTTTCAATTAGGTCGAATTTAATAAGTCCTTCAGATTCCAATTTTTCACAGACTGAAATAATTTTATTGGATCCCTTGTAAAATCGATTGGTTGGTGCATGTGCAACCTGTATTGTTTTATTCAATCCATATTTTGGAATAAACTGGTTTGTATCAAAAGGGAGAAAAAGATAATCTAAGCTTGGGTGCTTGTCCAATAGATCAACTTCATTTGTCAGGTTAAGATCAGACAAGTCGTCTATTGTAGGCATAACGCCCCTGGCCCGCATATCTTCACCATGATAATGAGCGATGATCTTTTTTCCACGTTCATGGAGTCCTTTTACAAAGAATTCATTTTTCAAAAAATCAGATCCGCTTTCAAAGTGGACCACATCAAAATCATATAATTGATAATCCTGGATCGCTTGTTCTATAACTGGGTGCCATAACCAATCCTTGAACTTCAAAAAAATCGAATCAAACCAACCTTCAGGCTTCCAAACTGGTGGATTACCTTCTTTTTCCTTAAAGTATCCATCTTCTCCTCTATATTGTTTATATATAAAATTTCGGAGACCGGCCATTCGTGCTCCTGTAAAATTAAAGGGTAAGTCCAAGCAAATATCTTCTTCAAAATTCTTGGGTGATCTAAAAAATGTAACGGTCCGACAATCATTTCCCCGGGATTCATGTTCCTTTTTCCATAGAGTCAATGTTCCGACAGTATTTTCTGGTGAGATATATAAGATTTTCAGACGCATCAATTATCTGGGATAGGATAATTTTTTCCAAG
>CAWVTW010000004.1:0-31180 GCA_963933175.1 uncultured bacterium | reverse complement strand
TTAGATCATTATCCAGATATTTTTGATCGTGTCACAAAAACTAATCGACTTGAAAAAGATGTGGTCCAAATTATAATAGATATGCCTTTCCCTTTTGATGGTAGGGATTACATTGTTAAATACAATATCGAAAACCTGGATGATCGCTGGGTCTTTGCCTTCACTGCTGTGGATCATCCGAAGGGAATATTAGATCCAGATCATGTACGGTTACCTAACGCTGCAGGAATCTGGATATTGACTGCACTTGAACCAAATAAGACAAAGGTTATCTATGCCTGGAATGGCGAACTACTTGGAAACTTCCCTAATTTTGGATTAACACGAGCTTGGGTTACGCAGGGCACTGAAGTATTAAACTGGTTAGATGAAGAATTGACGAAAAGGAATAATTCATGAATAAAGTGGCAATTGTGCTTTCTCTAACATTTCTGTTGGGTGAAGAATTACCCTTTTCGTTTAACGGATATGTTGATTTCGCCCATATTTCAAGAATGTCTGATTATTCCATCATTGATATTCCATACAGGATGGGGTCGATCGATTTTTTTCACCAAAATGAAAATATTTCATTAAATGGAAATTTCACTTTAGAATATCAATTGAGAAGGGATTCTTATTTTTTAGAATCTAAAGACCCACAGGATTTCCGATTGGATATGCGTGAACTCTATTCAACTTTTAGCGGACCTAATTTTGAATTAAGAGTTGGAAAACAGATTCATTCCTGGGGTAATGTGGATGAGAATAGTCCTCTGGATAATGCTAGCGCTTTCGATTATTATTATATTTTCTTTTTAGGTCGAGAGCGAAAAATGGCGACCTTATCCGGTGCTTTAGATTATTATGTTGGTAGTCTAAAATTGAATGCTGTTTTCTCTCCGATTCATAATACGAATCGTTTGCCCCTTGGCGATGATGACTTTCCCATTACACTTCCTATTTATCCGAATGAAAGTCAAATATTCCCCATCTCCAATCTCCCATTTGAAGGTGGATACCAAGGTACCTATTCTTTCGGTGTGGGAGAATTTTCTGCGTCTTACTTTTCTGGGTTCGATCGTGTATTCAATTTTACAGGTGTCAACGTTTACAGCAATGGGAGTCAAACCATTTTTTCACCGCCCGACCTAGTGTTCGGGTATCGAAAAACGAATGTCCTTGGGTTTGGGTTAACATTTTTAAATTCCTATTTTATTTTCCGAGGCGATTTCGCCCAGTTTAACACGCAGGATTTGAATGAATCGATTGACCGTCCTTATTCTAATAGTAATTTGGCCGCCATTTATGATACACTTGTTTTCAGCTATCCCCTTCGTGAAAAAGCATCTTATCGTCAATCGACTTTACAAATAGAAACGGAGCTTCCTTTTAATATTAATTTTATTGGTCAAATTTTTTCACATGAAATAACATCTTTTTCATCCGATACGCTCCCCGATGTAGAAATTGATATTCCAGGTTTTGAATTTGATCCGGAATCAATGACACCTGAAAATTTCTTTACTCCAGGAATGGGCGTTCCACTCGCGATCCTAACGGATAAGGCAGCCATTCTAATCCTGGATAAAACTTTTATGAATGAGCAACTCAACGTTTCTCTGACAACCATGCTGGACCTTGGCGATTATGAAGGTGTGGAAGGCATTTCCGGTTCATTAACGGAATACAAAATTGAATATAATATCACCCAAGATTTTTTAGGACTACTGGGTGTGACAAAAGTCATAGGATCAAAAGATCACCCGGCTGGGGAACAGTATCAGTTTAATAAAATGGAAGATTTTTCCCATTTCCGTTTTGAATTAAAATATTTGTTCTAAACAGGTTCTCAATTGAAAGTAAAAATAACGGGTGTGGGGCTTTACCTTCCGCCACAAATAGAAACAGCTAAAGATATAGCTCCAAAAATTGGGGAATCCGTAGATTGGATCATTAACAAATCCGGTGTTCGAGAAAGACGTGTTTCTACAATTGATGTTGACAAAATGGGCGCCATAGCTGGAAGACAAGCACTTGGGAACGGAAGTAAACCAGATCTAATTATTAATGCTTCTGGTGTTCCTAAACAGACCATTCCTGATACATCAACTTTTCTCCAAAGAGAATTGGGATTTGAAGGCATTCCATCTTTCAGTATACATTGTACCTGTCTCTCTTTTATTGCTGCCTTCAATACTGCTTCTTCACTAATCCATTCCGGTTCTTATAACCGTATTTTGATTATTTCATCTGACCGTGGGACACTTGGCCGAAATTTTGATGAACCGGAGAGTGCTTCTCTTCTTGGCGATGGTGCGGCTGCGGTGGTGGTGGAACAATCCTTGAAAAACGAATCTAGCGAACTTATTTATTTTGATATGAAAACATTTCCAAGTTGCGCCAACTTAACAGAAGTCCGGGGTGGCGGAACAAACAAACATCCCCAAGATCCAAAAACAACTTTAGCAGATAATTTATTCACTATGGATGGGCCAGCAGTGTACAAGATAGCCCGAAAAGAAGTATACCGGATGATGCTGAAGACCATGAAGGCTACTGGACTCAAACGGGAAGATGTGGATTGGGTGATCCCACATCAAGCTTCCGGGAAAGCAGTGGATGCCTATATTTCCACTGGTGGATTTGCCAAAGAGAAAGTGGTAAGTATTATTTCAGAATTTGGGAATTGCGTGGCTGCATCTGTACCCATGGCTTTTGCAACGGCGGTGCAAGATGGGCGAATCAAACGTGGTGATCTTTTATTATTTATCGGAACAGGTGCCGGTTTATCTGCCGCCTGTGCCCTAGTCAAATATTAATTATTTCATCAAAATCATTTTTCTGACCTGCACATCCAAACCATCATTGATCTTTAAAAAATACACACCAGATGAAAATCTTGTCCCGTCCCAAGGAATTTGATGGATTCCCGATGTGTAGATTTTTCCATTAGATATAACATCCAACTCCTGCCCCAATAGATCATAAACCCGGATATCCATTTTTCGGTCATAGGGAATGGTCAAATCCAGTTTTGCCACTGGATTGAACGGATTTGGATATGGCTGTGAAATCCGAAATTGGTAAGGGAATGAATTTGCCCAAATAGAAACGCTGTCGCAATCTTGAGGTGAATACACCGGGAATGAATAATAGAATTGATCAAGGCTCAGTTCAAAGTGTTCACTCTCTACTACACAGCTATCTACGTTGTCGCACAGCATATTCGCGCCAATGGCAAAATAAGGATAACCGCCATTATCATCATTATTCCAATCCAAACCAAGGTCACAAAAGCAACTTGGTAAAGATTCTAGATTGTTGTTAAACAACCAAAGATATGTCAAATTTGTTAAGTTACAAAAAGATTCGGGGATGGATGCCAATTCATTATATCCCAAGTCTAGAAAATACAAATTGGACAAATTTCCTATACTGTCTCCTAAAGATGTAATCACATTATTATTAATGTAAAAAGATTGCAATCCATCCATATCACTAAAAGATTCCGGCAAATCTGAAATTCTATTCCATTCAAGATAAAGAGATGCCATGCCGGTCCAATTTCCAATATTTTCCGGTAAGACATAAATGGTATCATTCACACCGGAACTGTTTCCATAATTTCCCGCTACCATAAACCGAAGCCGGCCGTTGAACCATGTTTGAGTTCCCAACTCCAAGGGTGACTCATAATTCAAATCATTTTTTGAAATGATTGAATCAAGAACTTCAATATCAGCATCATACAAACACGAGTCTCCGATCAAGATCGTTACATTTGAAGGTAATTCTGAATAATAAGTATAAGCACTATCACATTGGCCATAAAGTTTGGTAAAAATCAATAATGGGATGAATAGGAGCAAATATTTTTTCATTATTTCAATAAAATAAGTTTTTGCGTCTGTAATCTTTCCCCAGACGTTAATTTTACAAAATAGATTCCCGAAGGCTGATTCCTTGCATTCCATGTTATTTCATGATTTCCGGGTTCGATAATATCATCAAGTAATATTTCAACTACTCGACCACTTACGTCAACAATTTCCAAAGATATCGATTCTGAATTCTTAACACTATATTGAATCGTAGTATTAGGATTAAAGGGATTTGGAAAGGCTGGCATCAATACAAAACGATTTAGGATTAATTCAGCTTCATTGGAGAGCGGTGATGTATATCCATTTACATCTATTACTTTTTGTTTCTCTGGATGATTCACTGGGGTTACACTAATTGTAATTGGATTTCCGGTATCTGTGACTGACACATTACCAATAAATGAAATAATTTCTGATTCATTTGGCGCTAAAATAATTTGATCAGTTTGAATACCAAACCACCCCGCGTAATCATCTAATTGAATTGACAGAACTAAATCATAGCTACCTTCATTTTCAAGTGTAAAAGATATTTCGGATGTTCCTTCAGGTAAATAAACACCTACATCATTACCACTCTCCATAAAGTTGTTTATTAAAACACTGAATGCAGCTGAGTATAATCCGGGAATCCGATGTGCACGGTACACCGCACCATTTGGCAAACTTAAATTGTAATTGGCTTCCCAAACTATATTTCCATTTGAAGTTACTTCCAAACTTCGTCCTCCTCCACCCACCGTTGTGATTAAAACATTACCATTCTGCAATTTTTGAGTATTCCCTGAAGCAAATCCATAAAGTTCTTGCTGAAGTTCATAAGACCAAACCAATTCTGAATTATTACCATCGATTGAAATTTCGATCGCTCGCGAAATTGGATTATCTGTCCCGCGAAATTCCGGAGCTAGATTCCCATTATCAAAGGTAAGAATATTTCCATTATCCAATTTCTGAAGGCTATGCTGAAAACTGAATCCAATATCAGTGCCCATTCCCACATCACTTGATGCCATCTGGTGCCCCAGATTCCAAATCACATTTCCGGATGGATAATCAATTTTTGTGATTCGGGATAAATGGCGGGACGAAATATAAAGGGCACTTTCTTCTTCATCAAAGATTACTGCATTCACATGGGTCCAATCATAATGAAGATCCTGATAAGCTTGGCTCCACGTACCACCATATTGATCATAATCCATCATATTGAAATGGTCAAAAACACTCCATTCCCAAACAACATCTTTTGTATCCTTATTCCATTCTACCAGTTTATCACCAATCCAAGGAAATTCAATCGTTGTACCATCAGCTTGGAATCCTAATCCCAAGAATAAGGGTGTCCAACTACCGATGGGGATTGGTCCCGATGAGCTGACTTCAACTATGCCAATATAATTTCCATTGGGGAGTTGAATCATATCATGGTGAAGAAATTCGTCGTTGGGCTCTTCCCAAATGGTTTCCCCATCAAAAGTAAATTCCATTCCCGGCAAATTATTTTCAGCACCAGAAACAAGCGTGCAACCAAACACATCTCCGTATTGGCTGGTACTATAATAAACAATATTTTCACTGCCGCTATTCCATATTTCTTTTCCGGTTTCATCAATTGCCGCAGAAAAATAATTGAAGAAAGCTCCAAAAACCGTTATACCATTTTGAATATCAGATGGATTCGAGATGGTAGTAGTTGACTCAGATAAAGGCGATCCCGTAGAAAAAAAATAAGGGTCTATCCAGATTCCGGATATCCCGTTATTATTAACTGGACGAATTCGCCAATAATATGTTTTATCCCAATCCAGGGCATCTTTTTCAATATAAACTAGAGTTTGATTATCTGCTTGAACAACGTTGCTCGTGAAATTAGAACTCTCTGAGATTTGGATCTCGTAGTGTTCTGCTTCCGGTTCTTGGTCCCATTCAAAGAGAACATGAATATGATTTATTAAAATTCCATTTCCTGGGGAGACCAACCCGCCTTGAAGAATTGATATTGACAAAATAGTACTCAATAAATAATAGGATAAAATATTTTGTTTGTTTTTAAACATGTTAATTAAACGATGAAAGAAAAGATTAGTTAAATTTTAATCAGAAAGGATTCCGAGAATATTTTGTCTTTCAGACCAACATTGGGTTTAAAGTTATTAATTTTCATAATAGTTTTTTTACCATTCGATTTTTCCATAACCATTTTTGTAGGTATTACAAATCCATTTTTTTCAATGAAATCTGAAATAGTTAGTGTTTTTTGTTTGATAGATTCTTGAGAATAATATTCAATCTTTAGGATTTTCCAATTTAGGGAATCTATCCATATTTTTTGAGAATGATAAGCGCTCTCATTTTTGGGAAACGCTATAATAACCTGACACGATTGACCATTTAAATATTCTGTGCTGAGCAATATTAGAGAATCTTGCCCAGTCTTTCTGCTTTCCAAGTCTTCATAAATAAAATCTGTACCCATAAAAGATTTTGCTTTTTCTTTAGCTTTCACCCGTTTGGCTGTTTTTAGTTTTGGCAGAAAAAACCATTGCTCCGTTTTTCCATTCCGATAAACCCAACTCAACAACCCAGTACCTTTCACAGTTAAGGGTTTTTTGAAACGTGCTAAAGATTTTGACTTGAATTTTCCTTCTTCATAATTTTTTTTAAAACTGGTGAATTCACGAACTTTTATTTTTTCTTTTCCTCGTTTTACGCGGACAATTTCTAATTTAATATCTGAAACCGATGTATTTGGTTTTAGTGTGTTTAACACTTTTTCCATGATCTCTAATGCGGACAAATCCTGTGCCACCATAGAAGAAGAAAAAAAAAGTGTATAAATAAATACCCGTTTATTTAGAGTTGGATTCACTAGGCCTAATAAATAACAATGAAAGGGGAGTTAATAAAATGCTGATTATGGACATGGTTAAGTAATCTTTGTGATATTTCAATTCATAATATCCGGCAATTTGGAGACAAGTAAATACGTATCCGATCAGAATGAAATCAAAATATTGATTACTCAAATTGAGAAGAGATTTTAAAAAGGAACTCCCGGTCAGGGGATTCTCAAACCCTGCTAATCCAATACCATAGATGACAAGAGAGACTGAGATTAGCAAAAATGAGACACTTATGAATTTATCTTTTTGTTCTGTGTTCATCGATAGAGGAATTTAGGATTGATGAGGCTAATTAAAGCAGGCAAAGTTGCCAGTGCGCCAAATAAACATAATGAGATGGAACCCATAACCAGAATACCAAATATCTGAACAGGAACAAAGACAGAAAAAAGTAATGCAGAAAATCCAATAATAACAGATAATCCATTAAATAAAATTCCCTTCCCGGAAATTCGTAAAGTGGTTGCAATAGCATCATCCAATGAATCTCCACTCTTAATGTGGTCACGTAAGTGCCACAGGAAATGGACTGTATAATCTACGCCAACACCCACCAAAATTCCCGTTAACATGGATGTCGTCATATTTAAGGGAATATCCAAATAACCCATGAGTCCAAACATCATAATAACAGATGCCACCATGGGTAGCGTAGCTAGAAGTCCACCCGTTACAGATCGAAAAACTAAGGTCATAATAAGTAAAATCATAAAAATAGAAAAGCAAAGGCTTATCAATTGTCCTCGTAAAACCATTCGGGTTAATACGCCCAGCAACGCAGCACCACCCGTCAGTTCCATTGGTAATTCATCATAGAAATTAGCATAAATAAATTGGTCTGTATCCTCCACAATTTCTGCAATAGCAAATGTTTGTACTTCTTTGAGCCGTAAAAATACCTGAGTAAAAGTGGGATTTTCCATATCATCTAGGATCAAGTCAAAATCATCTTCACCACCAGTAATAGAATATAAAAACATGTATTGCGAAATCAGATCCCGATCATCTGGAATAACTTCATAATCAGGGTTATTCCCATTAAAACCAGCATGCATTTTTTTTATCACATCTACAATGGAATATGACTTGGTCACTATCTTGTGTCTTGCCTTGATATGGTCTGTGAGCTTTTCAATATTGTGTAGTGTTTCAGGAGAAAAAATGTCGCCTTCTACAAGAATTTGCATTTGTGTTGATCCACCAAAAGCATCGCTAATCTTTGAATTGGCAACTCGCAACCTGGAATCAGACGGGAAATAATGATCCGGGTTCGTATCCACTTTTAGCTCATTGATTCCCATAGATAACCAAACACCTCCTGAAATTAGAAGAATCAGAACAGGAATCCTGAACCGGGTAAAAACTCTACCCGACCTTACTAATAATTTATTGATGCCTGAAAAACTGTCTTTTTTGTTTAAATAAGTTGGACGCGGCATAAGAACCAGTACGGCAGGAATCAACAAAACACTTAGTATAAATGCCACCAGAATTCCGAAAGAGATCAACAAACCCATTTCTCGGACTCGTGGCAAAACATGGAATAAGAGACTTAAGAAACTGATTATAGTTGTCAGACCTGCCAGAAAAATTGGAACACCCAATTTGCGTATGGTTTTACGCAAGATACTCCCTCGAGTGGCTTCCGGATCCAAAATAGAGTATTCATAATAATGGGAGATAATATGAATACCATAGTTATTTGCAATAGCAATAAGCATAATTGGGATTAATGTGCCGATAAAAGCCACGGGCATATCCAACCAGCCCATAATCCCAAAAGTCCAAATAATTGAGAAGCCCACTACGAAAAAGGGCAAGAAAACACCAGTCCAACTTCTAAAAGAAATCATTAAGAGAAGAATACCTAACCCCATAGCAATGGGTACAAAAACCCGTAAATCCCGCTGCATATATTCAATTACAGTCGCCCTTGTGATAGGTAGGCTGGAGACATAGAAATTCTCCGGTGAACTGAATCGGTTCACCAATTCAAATACTTTTTTCCGAAATTCAAATTCATCATATGCAAAAGAAGATGTGATTTGGCCAATAAAACATAACATATTAAAATCATTCGAAACCAAATTCCCAACTATTCCTGATTGCTTCAGTTTAGATATCAATTCACTTTGGCCAGCAGAATCAACAGGAATGTGAACCAACAAAGGTTCAATCTCAAAACCACCATCATCTGGTAAAATATGTTTTTGGGTGAATATAGAAGTAACCTTGCCTATCATGTCAATAGACTCCAGCGAATCTTGAAATGTGGATAATTTCTGAAGCGTGGTATAAGAAAAAAGGCTGTCGGACTCTACAGCAATAATAATGATATCACTTCCGGAAAAAAGTTCATCTACTTTTTCCATAGAATGGACAATTTCATGATCCCGCGGCAGCATGGACCGAACCCCCGGATCCAACTCTAATGTGAAGACCTTCCACCCCAGGATAACAGTGATTAGGATAACCCCTGCAATGATCGTCCGCGGGTAGTGGGAATCAAAATTAAATAGTTGTCTGGAGAAATATCTGAGATTCATAATATTAAAGAGTAAAATTTACAGGAATAACAACAAGAATGGAATCCGTACTACATTCATTCTTCGTTTTGTAATTTTCATCATGCCATTAGATAATTATCAATATAAAGGTCCGTTTGTTTTATTCGGGAATGGGGAAACTCCCACCCATACTACTCCAATAAAAATTCTTAAAAGTGCCGTGACTATCTTGTGTACCGATGGCGGCGCTGACAAACTCAAGAGTCTTGGACTTCAGCCTAACCTCATTTTAGGTGATATGGATTCTCTATCACTTGCTCACGAAAGTTATAATTGTGAAATCATTAAATTAATGGATCAATCCAAGACCGATCTGGAAAAAAGTCTTGAATGGTGTTATGAAAATGGAATTGGCGAATTGTCCTTGGTAGGATTTTCTGGTGGACAAGACGACCACAATATGGCTGCCCTTTGGACGCTAGTATCCTTTCACGAAAAAATGGAACTTACACTTTACTCCAATTCATCTAAAATTAAATGTGTAAAAAGCGAGTCCAGATTTGACTCATTTACCGGGCAAACTATTTCAATCATTCCTACCAAGGAGAATATTGAAACCAGCGTTTCTGGATTAAAGTATTCCATCAATAAATCAATTTTAAAGCCACCTTCTTTCGGCACAAGAAACTCGGCTAATGGTGACCATTTTTCCATTCAATCCAATGGCCCTGTTTGGGTCTTTTTGAATTACACTATATGAACCATTCCTATTTTGTACTTCTTGAGTTTTCCATGCCTTTTGTAGCAAATAATATAATATAATTAAAATGAGTCAATTCCACCTTCTTGATTGGGTAATCCTTGGTGCCTATGCTGTCGGTCTGATCTGGATTGGAATATTCAGACTCAAAGATCAATCGACGTCACAGGAAGAATATATTTTAAGTGGGCGCCGATTAAGTCTCGGTGGATTTGTAGCAACATTGGTCACAACCTGGTATGGCGCCATTTTGGGTGTGGGCGAGAACACATTTTTATTTGGAATCCAAACTTGGTTTATTTTTGCTTTACCCTATTATGGGTTTGCTTTAGGGTATGCGTTTTGGATAGCACCCAAAATTAAAGAGAAAAATTTCCTGTCAATTCCAGATCATTTCCGATCAAGTTACGGTGAAAGAGCCGGAATTATATCTGCCTTACTTATAACATTTTTAGCAAGCCCAGCTCCATATATTCTAAGTATGGGCGTGATGCTCCAATTCTTATTTGGGATTGATCTTGGCGTTTCTCTTTTGATCTCAACTGTTTTCAGTGTGGTTTATGTTTGGAATGGTGGATTTTCCGCCGTCGTAAAAACAGATATTCTTCAATTTATTTTGATGTTTGCAGGATTTTTTCTATTGTTTGGTTTTTCATGGAATAACTTTGGATCACCCTTAGAATTAATTCAATCTACACCAGGATCTCATTTAGATCCATTGGGTGGAAATACGATCCAATATATTTTAGTTTGGTTTTTTATTGCAGCGTGGACTTTCGTTGACCCGGGATTTTATCAACGATGCGCTGCTGCAAAATCACCAGAGATTGCCAAAAAAGGCCTCCTGATTTCCATTGGATTCTGGGCCGTGTTTGATTGTCTAACAGTTTTGAGCGGACTCTACGCTGTGGCAATGATCCAAACTGATCAACCATTACATTCCTTTCCTTTGCTTGGGGCTCATGTTTTACCCATTGGCGTTTTAGGATTATTCATTACAGGACTTTTGGCAACTATTATGTCCACCATTGATTCCTTGAGCTTAATCAGCGCAATAACATTTGGGCGCGATATTCTCTGGCGAATTCAACGACCCCAGACAAATTCTAATCCGGTACCCTTCATTCGAAAAGGATTGGTCATCATTTCTTTTTTGTCGCTCTTTCTTGCATTTGCGGTTCCATCAGTCGTTGGGCTATATTATCTTATCGGATCTATTCTCATTCCAGGATTAATTCTTCCTTTTGTTTTTACATTATGGAATGAAAAAATAACAATTTCTGAACGATTGGCGGGTTATTGGATCAAAGCACCAGTTAGTGTCTCTTTGATTTGGTTTGTCATCTCACAAATAAGTGGACAGGCTTTTTTGGGAATTGAGGCTTTTTACCCTGGAATGGTAATTTCCTTTTTATTTTTATTATTCATCATGAACAGGACAAATAATGGCTATTGAAATTGAACGTAAATTTTTAGTGAAAGAAAAACCATTTCACCTGGAAAATAAATCACTCCACATTCGACAAGGATATATTGTAAATGATCAAAAACAGGTCATACGGGTAAGGGAAAAAGGGGACGAGTATTTTCTAACTGTAAAGGGGAATAATATTGGTATTTCTAGACTGGAATTTGATTTCCCCATTTCTAAAGAAGATGCGGAAGAACTCTTGAAACATTTTTGTAAAACTGCTATAATCGATAAAGTCAGGCATTATGTGGAGTTTAAAGGACACACTTGGGAAGTGGACGAATTCCATGGCGATAATGATGGATTGGTTGTTGCGGAAATTGAATTAAAATCAGAAAATGAAGATTTTGCTATTCCACATTGGATTGGCAAGGAAGTCACACCGGATGAACGCTACTATAATATGAATCTGGCAACCCATCCATATAAAGATTGGTAGAAATAAAGACAGCCCTTTTGGGCTGTCTTTATCGAATGATCTTTAGGAGTACTTTATTGGGCTAAAGATTTCCCCACAGAACCAAGATCAGCAAATGCTTCATCCAATCTTATAATCATGCCTTCTTCTGCGGCTCTTAAGAATTTCCGTGGATCATAAAGCTTTTTATAGGGAGTCCCATCTTCCGGATCAATTTGGTATTTAAATGCTTTTGCATTTTCTTCTACGTATGCGCCTACGGCTTTTGCAAAGGAAAACTGAGTATCTGTATCAATATTCATTTTAAAAACACCATAAGTCAGAGCCTCTGCAATTTTTGCTTTATCCGATCCAGATCCACCATGGAACACAAGGTCTAATGGTTTCTCACCGGCAGAACAAGTTTCTTGTACCAGATCTTGAGAATTTTTTAAAATTTCTGGACGAAGTTTTACATTCCCAGGCTTATAGACACCGTGAACATTTCCAAAAGATGCAGCTAAACTAAAATGACCAACCGGAGATAGCAATTGGTAGGCCCTAAGACAATCCTCAGGCTGGGTGTAAAGAAGTGGATTATCTGCTCCAATATCATCATCGGAACCAACTCCATCTTCTTCCCCACCGGTTACCCCAAGCTCAATCTCTAGGCTAAGGCCAACAGGAGCCATTCTCTTTAACAGTCTTTCACATTCAGAAAGATTAAAATCAATATCTTCTGCTGAGAGATCCAACATATGTGAAGAAAACAAAGGTGAACCTGTCTTCTCATAATGTTTCTCACTATATCCAACAAGAGCTTCAACCCAAGGTATGAGACCTTTATTAGCATGATCCGTATGTAAAACAACACAAATACCATATTTTTCAGCTAAAAGATGAACATGCTGGGCGGCAGATACACTACCTAAAACTTTTGCTTCAAAGGCATCTGATAAGCTACTGCCCGCAAAAAATTGCCCACCACTATTTGAAAATTGAATAATCACATCTGATTTATTTTTAGCGGCTGCCTCCATAACGGCATTAACAGAATTAGTTCCTACTGCGTTAACAGCAGGAAGTGCATACCCACCCTCTTTGGCTGCTTTTAATAAAGTTTTGTAATCTTCTCCGGTGACAACACCGGGTTTTAAAGAATATGACATTAAAGTTCCTTTTAGTTAGAGTTGTCCGATTTCTTTTAGCATGGATTGATACCAATCCACATGTTCATCAAAGGGTTTACCCCCTTTTATTCTTTCGAATTCTATGAGTCTTAATTCTTGTCTATGATCATCATCTAATCCAGCTACACCACTTTCCCCGATGATAGCTTTTTCAGCGCCGAAAAATGCAGATTGCTTGATTAAATCCAGGTCTTGTTCATTGGGTTTAGCTGATCGAGCAAAATACCCGCTTTTTTGAACCAGAACTTTTTCTGCATTCAAGGCATTTGTAAACTGTTTTGCAAACCATTGTCCCGGGTTGATATCATCTAACCGCACATGGCCAAAGGCATCTCGCGGTACTTCTTCTCCATTTGATTCCATTTCTCTGACGATGGTCTCCAGCCCTGCACCTTCGCTCAAGAAAATATTCACACCATCCTTTTCATCCATTCGCTTTATCAATCTTTCACATTCAATATTAAAATCAAAATCTGTTTCCGGAATATAGACTGCATCAATATCCCACTTTTCCTGATTAATCAGTAATTCGGGGATAAAGTTTCGCTGTTTCATTCGTACCCGATAATCATATGCTGTGCGAGCCGTAAGCCATCCGCAATTTCGTCCCATCACTTCATGAATAATAAGTTGTCTAGTGCTGGTCGTATTCTCATTCACGATATTTTCAAAAAAGATGGCTCCCTGTTCTGCAGCGGTCCAGGCACCTAAAGTTTGGGTAATCGGGAATACATCATTGTCTACGGTTTTGGGAAGACCTACTACAGTAAGATTGTAATTATTCTCTTTTAAATAAAATGACAATTGTGCTGCCATTGTATTGGTGTCATCACCTCCAATGGTATGCAAAATATCAACTTTATCTTTTACTAACTGATCTGCTGCAACTTTTAATGGTTCTTGGCCTTCTAAAACATAACCACGTTTAACACAATCATCCACATTGGTGAGTTTTACTCTACTATTTCCAATGGGGGATCCACCAAAATCATATAACGTGGAAAAATTTGTTTTTGCAGAGTCAGGAAATTTAATTGAGTTACCTAATAGGAGTCCTCTATACCCATTAAGATAACCAATCAATTCAGCATCAGGAGCAATCTCATTATATTTTTCAATGAGGGCACCAATGGAAGATGATAAACATGGGGCAATTCCACCGGCAGTTAAAAATGCTATTTTCATGATAATTATATATTTAACCTAGAATAAACAGAAACAAATTAAGGAGGAATAAAAAGAACAACTAATTTTTTAAGCTTTGATTTTGTTTTAAAGATATGAAATAGTCTTAAATAATAATCTATCAAATGTTAACTCTTTACACAAATTTACCATTTTCACAAGTTTCTGATTGAGACCCTAATCAACAACAATAAATTGTTGGCTCTTTTTTTTTATCATCTTTTTAAGTTAAACTCCTTCATTAAACATTCAATTAATTTGCTAATCATACATGACTAAAGAAACCATTCTTTGGACTCCGTCCCACCCCGAGAAAACTCAAATGGCTCAATTCATTCACCGGGTCAATGAAATCTATGGTTTAGAAATAAAATCTTATGATGAACTATTCAATTGGTCAGTAAACCATATTTCAGAATTTTGGAGACAGATCTGGGATTTTTCCAGAATCAAATATTCGATCCCCTATACAAAAGTGGTGGACGATGACAAAAATATGCCAGGTGCAAAATGGTTTTCAGGTGCCAAACTGAATTATGCAGAAAACTTGCTTCGATACCGTGATGACAAAATAGCCATACAATTTAAAGGAGAAGGTCAATCGGTTAGGTCTTTGACATATCAAGAATTATTTGATGACGTTGAAAAATTGGCCCATTCACTTCGAGAATTTGGTTTACAAAAAGGAGATCGTGTTTCCGGATTCATTCCCAATATACCAGAAGCGATTATTGCCATGCTGGCTTCTGCTTCCATAGGTGCAATTTGGAGTTCTTCTTCACCGGATTTTGGAATCAAAGGTGTCTTGGATCGGTTTTCACAAATCAAACCAAAAATTATTTTTGCTGCAAATGGGTACATTTATAATGGAAAAACATTCGATTCTTTAGATAAACTTCAGGGTATACTGACCAATCTTCCCAGTGTTGAAAAAGTTGTAGTAGTGGGCTATACCGAAGAAAATCCTGATATTTCACAAATTGAAAACGCTATTTTATACTCTGATTTTACTTCAAAGTCACCATATCCATTGGAGTTTGAACAACTCCCTTTCGATCATCCACTTTATATTATGTACTCATCCGGAACAACCGGGCTTCCTAAATCCATTGTTCACTCAGCCGGCGGCACCCTAATTCAACATATGAAAGAATTGCAACTTCATTGCGATTTAATTCGAGAAGACACCATTTTTTATTTTACAACCTGCGGATGGATGATGTGGAATTGGCTGGCTTCTTCTCTTTCTGTAGGCGCCACTGTGGTTCTGTTTGATGGCTCGCCTTTCCACCCGGATGGGAATGCCATGTGGAAGATGATAGATGAATTAGATATTACTGTTTTTGGCACAAGTGCCAAATTCATTGATGCTTGCAAAGATGCGAAGATTCGCCCGGGTGAAACAGTAGACTTGACATCCCTCCGTACAATTTTATCTACAGGATCGCCTCTCGTTGACGAATGTTTTGACTATGTGTATGAGCATGTTAAACAGGATGTCCTTCTCGCATCAATCTCCGGTGGAACTGATATTATTTCTTGTTTCGCCTTGGGAAATCCAATGCTCCCTGTGGTTCGAGGTGAACTCCAGTGTCGTGGACTGGGCATGGATGTCCATGCTTATAATGCAATAGAACAATCTATGATTAATGAAAAAGGTGAATTGGTTTGTATCTCAGCATTCCCTTCAATGCCTATCCATTTTTGGAATGATCCAAATGGCATCAAATACCAGAATGCGTATTTTGGAACTTTCCCCGGGATTTGGTGTCACGGTGATTTTATTCGTGTATCTAAACATGGCGGAATCAAGATCTTCGGACGTAGCGATGCTACACTTAATCCCGGGGGTGTTCGAATTGGAACAGCAGAAATTTATCGTGTGGTAGAATCAATGAATTTTGTGGAAGATAGTCTGGTGATCGGACAGGAATGGGAAGATGATCAACGTGTAATCTTATTTTTAAAAATGAAGGAAGGTTTTATACTAAGTGACGAATTGATTATGGAGATCAAATCACATGTACGCTCCAGCTGCTCACCAAGGCATGTTCCAGCCAAAATCCTTGAGACAAAAGGAATCCCCTATACAATGAACTTGAAAAAAGTGGAAATCGCTGTAAAAAAGATCATCCAAGGGGAAGATGTAACCAACCGCGATGCATTGACAAATCCGGAAGTTTTGGATTTTTATAAAAATATTCCCGAATTACAATCTTAGTCTAGTTGATCTAATATTCCCAACAAATCAACTACTCGATTTGAATATCCCCATTCATTATCGTACCAGTTCAATGTCTTAACCATATTACCTTGAACCACTTTCGTAAATGGTGCATCAAAAACAGATGAATGTGGATTCCCAATAATGTCTGTCGATACAACCGGCAAGGTAGAATATTCTACTATTCGAGATAATCTTTCTGTTTGCGAAGCTTCATACACAGCTTCATTTAATTGATCTTGTGTTACATCCTGACTCAAAATAAACACAGAATCTACAACTGAGCCATCAGGTACAGGAACACGCATAGCAATACCATCTAATTTCCCTTCAAGTTCTGGCAGCACTTTCCCCACAGCCTTTGCAGCTCCGGTAGACGTTGGAATAATATTTTCTGCGGCTGCTCGACTTCGTCGCAAATCAGAATGAGGGACATCTGCCAGTCGTTGATCATTTGTATATGCATGAATTGTATTTATAACACCAAACTCAATTCCAAAATTATTATGAAGAATCATTGCCATTGGTGCCAAACAGTTTGTGGTGCAACTTGCGTTGGATATGATTTTATGTTCCGATGTCAAACTACCATCATTTACACCAATCACAATCATATTATCAATATCATCTTTTGCTGGAACAGTAAGAATGATTCGTTTTGCACCTGCATCTAAATGTTGATTTAATAATGCCCTCGTACAAAAGATCCCGGTTGCTTCAATAACAATATCCACATCTATTTCTGCCCATGGTAGCTGGGATGGATCACGTTGATTTAACATTTTAATCGTATTGGATGATGTTTTAAGAATATCGCCTTCAGTTTCAACAGTATCATTAAATCGACCCATCACTGTATCATATTTTAATAAATAAGATAGAACATCATTATCGGCTAAATCATTAATGGCAACCACATCAATATCATTTCGTTCATTCATAATTCGAAAGACAGACCGTCCAATCCTTCCAAAACCATTTATGGCCACTCTCATGATCTGTCTCCTAAATTATCCAATTCCTGATAACATTTTATCAATTCTAATATTCGTGCAGAAAACCCCCACCCATTATCATACCAACAAACCGTTTTTAATAATTTATTGGCCGTAATCATTGTTGCTTTAGCATCATAAAGCATTGTTTCGCTACACCCGATAACATCACTAGAGACGATTGGATCATCCGTATATCCAACAATATTTTTGAGATTCCCTTCAGAGAATTCTTTTATAGTAGCATTGGCTTCTTCAACTGATGGAAGTCGTTCTAAATCGGTAGTTAAATCAACCGCTGATCCATTTGAGACTGGTACATTAAAAGCAGTCCCAGCTATTTTTCCAGCAAATTGTGGCATTATTTTTTCAACAAAGTCTGGTGCCCAAGTTTTATTTGGAATAATATTTTCAACTGCAGAACGGCTTCGTCGGAGATCAGTCTGTGCAGAGTCAGCCAATGGTTGATCGGACGTATAAGCATGAACCGTTGTCATCATTGCCCTTTTTACTCCAAATTTCTCATCAAGCATTTTGAGCATTAATGCCAAAACTTGCGTTGTGGATGACGTGGTTGAAATAATCTGGTCTGACACTTCAATCGAATCTTCATTTACTCCGGGAATAACAATTCGATCAATCTCATCATTAGGAGGAACAGTAACAATCACACGTTTTGCCCCTGCTTCAATTTGCTTTTGTAAATCAACCGAATTTCTATATTTCCCAGTCGCATCAATTACAACGTCTACATCAAGGGAATCCCATGATATTTGGCCAGGATCTCCACCCGGTAGAATTTGTACTTTTTGATCATTTGCAATTAAATAGTTACCTTCTAAGGTAATCTCTTTTTCAAGTGGACCATGAATTGAATCTCGCACTAATAAATAATGGAGTGATTCTGCAGGTCCCAGATCGCTAATTGCTACAAAATTAAAATTTGGATTTTTATACCCTTGTCGAAATAGGTTTCGTCCGATACGACCAAAACCAAATAGGGCAATATTTATAGGGTTATTCATAAACTTATATATTCCATCGTAGTTCAGCCTTAAAATTATAACAATAAATGGCATAAATGTTGCAACTATTAGAATTATTTTAAAATTTCCATAATAAAATGAACCTGAATGGGTCGTCAATCGTAAAAAAGTGTGTCTAAAACAAAAAGAGACGAGTCATAAAACAAAATCAGGAGCTGATATTGAGATTGCCCTACAAACATAAAAGCCCATCACTAATGGGTGATGGGCTTTTTTTAATCGTCATAATCTTGAAACCGTTCTCTTACCTTCAAAAATGCTATAAGAACCAATATTACAAATAATACCCCAATTGTCACTTTTTCCCCGATTGACTAAACCCTAATGCACCATACCTATCATTTAAAACTATTACACCATCCATATCCCGATTCGAGCCCATATACGCCGTTGGCTGTTCATATTTATTATAGGTCTGGACATATCCATTCTCATTTTTCCCCGTTCCTAAATACAGGGTTCGTTTTTGATCCTGGTTGTAAGCGGTTATAAATCCGCCATGTCCGTCATCCTTAATTGTGATTGAATTCACCACAATATCACCAAGATTACTGCTGTCATCGAACCCGCTTAATACGAAAAATAAAGTAGTGGTTAGCACTCCAATCAAAAAACTTTTAAAATCAATCTGCATTATCATTTCTCCTTATTAATTCAAAATATTTTGAAAATCTGCAATTGAATCAATCAAGCCATCTGGATCAATCTTGCTTGATTCTATCATCCCTTCATGATATTTGCCGGTTTTTACCAAAATGCCCGGTATTCCAAGATTTTGTGCCCCATTTACATCATTAATTAGATCATCACCAATCATGACTACTTCATCAGGAGCTAATCTTAAATCATCCAATGCACATTGGAAAAATGCTTTATTGGGTTTTCCAACAAGTTGAGATTCCTTTCCTGTGGCAAATTCTAAGGCAGCAACAAACCCACCTGCATCCAATCGTAAACCACTATCTACTTTATAATATTTACCCTTGTGAAGTGCAATAATTTCTGCTCCATTCATCACATGATAAAAAGCCTCGTTTAATAGATCGTAAGTCCATTCATCAAAATCTCCGATCACAATGACTTCAGGATTTTCCAGATCTTCTTCAAATTCTGTATAATCTTGTTTCAGGTTTTCCGTGATAAAATACCGGCAGGATGGCGATCCTTTTTTTCTTAAGAAATCTATCCCCGCAAATCCTGCAGAAATGATCTCATTCTCTATGCATGCCAATCCAATATTAGTCAAGTTTTCTTGAAGTGTATGTCTATTATTTGTGGTGGTATTTGTCAAGAATCGAAATGGAAGATTACTTTTTCTCAAATAGCTTAATGCGTCAATTGCACCAGGGAGGGCTTTCCCAGATTGATAAAACACACCATCCAGATCAAATAAGAATCCTTTAGCTTTCCGAATCAATTCCATCTTGCTCTTCCAATTTTTCTTTTAGATCACTCATCTTTTGAATTGATGTATTTTGTCCCAACTCACCAGAATTAAACTCTTCATGCCATCGTTCTTTCGCATAAAGGATTCTCATAATCAAAATGGCTGTATAAATAAAAAGAAGGCTAATAAAACCAACCACATGAAATGGATTTTCTCTGTCCACCATGATCAATAAAAAAAAGAGGACCAACGGCATCCAACGAATCAGCTTTTGGATAATTTTCCCCATGGATTTAATTCAATGTTTCACTTACGAATGATAACATTTTCTTCTGTTTTGTCAAATACCCTAGGCGGGTTTCAATATTTACATAGCGCACATTTCTACGCAGGGATTCCCAAGATAAACTTCCATCATCTCTTTTTATGATCGTATCCTGAAGAACAACATTATATGGTCCATTCGCTAGTTTTTCGAAATCTTTTTCATGAGTACATAATATAAAATCTCTAGGGTTTTGTTGCTTTTTTATAGATGTTTTCCGACTGTATTTCAACTCATATTTCACATTGTAACCACGAAAATTATTATGGACAGAAATCAATATACCATCCTTCTTTGGCATAATTATTTCCAGAAATTGAATTCGGTCTCGTTCAATATCATCTAATGCTTTTTTTAATGTTCCCGGTGGCCAATAAGGTTTGAATTTTGTTAATGAAAGGTAAGAGCCTCCTCGTGAAAAAAGCCGGTTTGGATCAATGATGGTTGATAGGTATGGAATTTCGCGATTATCATTTTGGATAAAAAATGCTCTCCCCGGGAAATGACTAATATGATGATCTAAAGCCATTTTTGCCGTTTTTTCATCTCCGTGGAGCCATATGTAATGAATCGACGAATTACCATTTTCGACGAGATTAAAATCGGTACCTGCAAATGTGATAGGCGATGGTAAAGTATCCATTCCTTCATTTTCTGAGCCCAAAATGAATGAAAAAGTGAAACCAAAAAGTATTAATCTATTTAACAAGGATCGCCTTTTGGATTTGGGTGAATTCACCGAATCGTAATTGGATAAAATAAATACCGCTGGGATGATTGGATGCATTCCATTGGATTTCATGAATACCGGGAAAAAGACTTCGATCAATCAGTGTTTCCACAAGACGACCGGTTATATCTAATACACGTAGAGACACCGTATGATTATTAAAATCCTGATCGTCATTAATAAAATGCAGGCGAGGAGTCGATGAATCCACCCTATCTACTAAATCAAAAATTACTGTGGTAGTTGGATTAAACGGATTCGGATAATTCGGGAATAAATAAAAACCATTCGTAGTCATATACTGATCTTCGTTAACAGATAATAATGTGTAGCAATTTTCCAGATCCCAGCCATTCTGTGGAAAAACATGATTAACATAATCAGGAGGACAATCTTCAAAAATATTGTGGTGGGCAAAAATGGGTGTCCAATCGGTAGTATCTATTGGCGGATACCTAAAAAGATCAAAGCCATAATCACCATAATTTTCAAAAAATGTATTGCCCAAAGTTTCAGAACTGCCAATAACTGGGAACGCTGTGGAATCCACATAAATTCCGCCACCAAAATAACAAATGCAATCGCAATCACCGGAAACTACATTTTCATAAAACTCATTCCCAATAATTAAAGGATGTGAATCACCCCGAATAGCCATTCCAGCTCCTTCTCCCCCACAACTCCCAGCATTATTATTTCGAATTATATTGCGATCAATTTTGGGGCTCGAATTTTCAATCAGAATACCACCACCTGTTTGACTCCCATAACCATTTTCAATTGTGAGTCCCAACAGAATAGCAGAGTGATTCTGCTCGCCACCGATTGTGACAACGGTGCCTTGATGTTCCCCATCAATAATAGTTTCGGGAACCATGTTCTGATCAAACCCTGAATAAAGCAGGGAAGCGACGGTAATATTTTTATCCAGAAAATCAATTCGTTCATGATAGATGCCCGGACTGACAAGAACTACGTCACCATTCTCTGCCCATTCAATCCCACCTTGGATTGATACTGTATCTTCCGGAATTCGAAAAACATTTGGACCATTTACAGATCGATAATCCAAAATTAAATTAATCAAATATTCATAGTCTTCTGGTTCAGTAGGGTCTAATGTTGTTATATTGAATTGATCTATAAGTTCACCTTCCCGGTTCAAAAAATAAGTACTGCGTTGTGACGCACTATAATCGGTCCACACTGGGAATTCATCAGCTTGAATATCTTCAACCCAAGGTAAAACTCTGCCATTAATCATGCCATCCAATTCACTATTGTAAGTATCTTTTCCGACACCGATGATACCAACGTCATCAATACCCATGGATTGAAGGTCAAGGTAAATCGTGTTTAAAAAGCCGAACCGACTTCTACAGGTTCCTCAATATTCATGCCCAAAAAATATAATACAAATATCACCGGTGTAATCATCCGGGCCGATGGACTCTCCAAATGTTACTGAATTTGGATTCAGGTTTTCCAGATTGAAATCTCCTTGAGCTGCCAACCCCGATAACAATAGAACCCATGGAGCAAGCTTAATCATTCTTATCATCATTCATCCTATACCATAAGGCGAGGGCAAGGGAGCCTATGATAAATACGACTGCAATTATAAAAAGAATTACTTTTAAGTTCAAAATATTGCTTCCTTTTTAATCCTTGAATTTTTAAAGAAATAAGGTGGAATAACCATCACAAAAATAAGAGGGGGGACACCACCATAGCAACAAGGATATAAAATGATGAAGCAGCCATCCAGCAATTAATATGAACTGGTCAATAGAACTAAATTTTTATGATTCATGGTTATAATTGATCTGCCAATAGCAAAAGATCAAAAATATCGATAGTTCCATTAAAATCAATGTCTCCTGCAGTTTGCTGTATTTCAGTCGACTGTTCGAATTGAAGAACAATTTGCAGTAATAAAATAAAATCGGCCATGGTTACACTTCCATTAGCATCAATATCCCCTAGATTAGAAAACAAATCATGTATATAAAATGCATTCTCAATAAAAGCCAAGGAGTAAGGGAATCTATCTCCATTCAAAACTTCAGTGAAATGATCGCCTGGATAAATTTCATAAACATAATTAATATTCTCTTCATCCAAAAATTCACTGAAAGATGTTGAATGATTATAAAATAAATAATCATCTTGATCACCGCAATCCATATAAAAACGAATCGATTGAATATTGGCAAGATTTTCCTGGGCAAGCGTCAATGGATCGTGTCCAAGCCATAGGTTCCAAACTTCATCGATCACATTTCCATAATAGTCCACAGGCAGATCCACATAATAAGGCCAATCATCCACATCGGGACTAAAGGCAGCCGAAGCACTATACATAAAAAGGCTCACCGTGCCATTCCAGGGTTGATAACCAAGAATGCCTGTCTCAGCCAACAATACAGGTAAAAGGTCAGGTATAACATTTTCAATAGCGATGGGACCGGAATGGGATGCAGCAACTTGAAATAGTTCTGGGAATTTAACCGACAATTTCACAGCGCCATAACCGCCCATGGAGTGTCCCATGATGGCTCGGTACGATGAGTGATCAATGGTATTGTAGGATCCATCTATATGGGAAATCAAATCCTGAACAATATATTCCTCGAATTGCCCATTATAATCAGAATTGGTATACATACTTCCAAGATAAGGAATGACAAAACCATCTGGTTTAATCAGGATCGACTCGCGAATTTCTCCCGATGCCATCATGTCTTCAAATACACTAACAAGGGACCCATACCAGGAATAATCCAGTCCAAACCCATGAAGGAAATAAATCGATGGATAGGTTGAATCAGGATTGGATTCATAACTAGGTGGCAGAACGATTTGGTAGTACATGTCGTACCCCAAAGCATCGCTGTAAAAATAGGACGTGGTTACATCTGATTTCACTGTAGAAACGGTGCTAAAAATCAGAATCAGTAAAATTACTCTCATAATTCTCATTTAAAATTTAAGAAATTTATATTACTTATCCCCAAACCTGAATTCGGTCTTTTGGGACATATTCCGCAATCCGATTTTTCAATATTGCTAAAGCCCGCTGTCTTTGATCAATGGGTACGGTGACTGTATTGGATTCAATAATATAATTGGAATAATAGATGTCAGACCTTGGCTCCCGCTTTCGGATTCTATTAAAGTGATCTTTACTCATTCTGAAAACACCCAAAGTTAGATCCACCAATTTCTTACCATCAATCTCAGAGAAAATATCATCTACAAAACGCATGTAGATTTTCTCCCAATCATTCACAAGAATCACCGGATCAAAACAAAGTCTTACATCCCAACCCATATCCAAAGCTTGTTTCAATGATTTTATTCTTCGATGAAGTGGCGGAGCTGTAGCTTCATATTTTTCACAGATTTCAAGGGGTGATAGCGTCCAACTCAGGATTACATTTTTAGACGATTCAATATTCTTAATGGCAGAGAAAAGCGCGCTTTTGGTCCGAATCTCAATTTTCAGATTATTTTGCAATTTTGCAAATTCGATCCAGTGAGATGTTACTGGAATGATATTCTCCATCGCCATGAGATCTGTATTATAAGAGATGGAAACAACCATAGGTTTTGAAGGGTCATCTAGATTTTTCAATTTATATTTTATGGAATTGAAAAAATCTTCTTCATTCACAAAAACAACCAAATTCCCTGATGGATACATACCTTGTAAAAAACAATAATCACAATTGTACAGACAATTCAATATTGGCGTATTGTAAAATACATTGGGTGTCCCGTATTCCTGGACCATGTCCGATGCAGGGTATAAAAAAGGTTCTGTCTTTTTGGCCAGAATCAATTTCATGGATGCTTTCTGGAGTTGGAAATCCTGTCTAGGACGATTGAACACATCCTTGTAGTGATCTATCTCCAAAATTTTAGCTTTTGGAAATTTTGATAGCATGAGTTGGGTCAAAGGATAAACGGCGGCATCCTTTTCAAGGTATATATGGGAAAAATTAGGCTGAAAGTTCTGCACAGATATTTTTGAAATGATGTTTTTGGGTAGCTTTGTTCGATGGTGTATTTTTTTCAACATCTGGAAATGGAAGTCCTGTTTTTCGGAGTCTGAACCCTTTGGCAAATTGAAGAAGTTGCTGATACTGGGTTTCAGTTAGAGACATTTGTTGAACAGTCCCATCTATCCATTTTTTATCCTTTTCCGATAATATTGGGGCTTCTTCATTAAACATTCTTTCAAATTTTGATAAAAAAGATTCAATCGAATCCAAATGGTATGAAATTAATTTTGAAATAGGTTGGGCTATAATTTCTTCAAATTCAATATTCATATAATCCGATACAATTTTTAAGAAAGCCAATCGGTGTACCGGAACCAAAGAAGAACAAATTTTGAAAATTTCTGAAGCTTCCATATCAACTAACCCCTTGTAAACGCCTTCTCCATCAGAGATAACACTTTCGACCGTAACTAGAGAAATTTCTTCAAAATTATGTTTAATTAAAATATCAGGATAATATGTTTTCCCACTAGTTTCGTCTTTTATTTTATGGAGCAGGTAACTGCCACCAATTTTGGTGGATTTTGGATTCCCTCCTGCAATTCCAATATTAATAAATTGAATTAAATCAGGGTTATTTTGATTTAGAAATGTTTCAATCCTGTTGATTATGTTTTTCTTCCCAACGCCAAGGCCAACAAGATAAAGGTCATTATTCTTAAATACTGGAAATTGAAATGATGTATCACGGGTAAGATTGAAATGTTTAATCAGCGGCTGGGATTCTGCTTTTAAGGCAGTGAGGATACATTGCATGCTAAAAAATCAAAAGAAAGAGAATCGGATTATTTTCCTTTTCGGTTTATATTTTTTCTTCCATGGTTTTTTCCCTTTCCATGTGAAAAACAAAAACCGCGTTTTCCGCCCTTCCGGACCATACATAAATTGGCTTTCTTTGCTTCGTTTTTCCATATCCAGGTTTATGGATTCAAGTACAAGTTTTTGGGTTGAATAGTCAATACGATCAAAATCCTGGTAAACGATATCCCGTCCAAATCTTGCACCGATCAAATTCAGGGTTTTACCCAAAATATAGACCCCAAGCCCACCGCTACCAATGGCCATATATTCATCTGTCATTTGCCCTGCAGCTGATGCGCCAGCTGCTGAAGCCATTGCCAATCCACCAACTATGGTACACGGCTGCCCTAGGGAATAATATGATTTTTCAGCATATCGAACTTCCACCAAACTTTTTATTGGCACGGTCGTGAGTACCACTTTGTCTTGCCAAAATATTAATTTTTTCTTCTTAATAGTGAAATTATTCGAAGAGCTGAATATATCATTCGTTTTAGTAAACAACATGATCCGCTGTGAAAATCCAATGGAAAGAAATAGCGCCATGGAAATGATATGTATCGATTTAAAATTCATGAGAATAGACTTGAGAATTTAAATAAGGGATCGTAATGCACTCATCAAAAGATCAACGTCTTTTTGGGTGTTATACACCTGAATAGAGACCCTGACATATGCCTGTCCGTTCCATTCAAAAACTGGAATTTCAATTTGATATTCTTCCCAAAGTCGTTTTTTTAAATTTGATGGTATGTTTTTTGGAAGCGGGTGTGCCACCAATTGAGCTAGCCATTCTTTACCGGCAGAAATTGGCTCAGTATTCAGAACTGATGAAAATTCTGAGTAAGTGTCCTGAATAATCTTTTTGCAAGCTGCTTGATAAGGCCTGATCTCTTTATTATAAAAATTAATGGCAGTGGGAATGGTTAAAAAAGCAGACATATCCCGCGTCCCCTGCCATTGAAAATTCTGTATGAATTCAGACGGGTTCGGATCATCCCCATCCTTTCCCCAACTTACAACCAGTGGCTTAACCCAATCCTGATGCTCTTTTTTTACAAAAAGAAAAGATGAGCCTTTTGGCGCGCATAACCATTTATGGCAGGCACCTGTATAAAAATCACACTTTAACTCATGTATATTTAAAGGAATCTGAGCGGGGACATGAGCACCATCAATAATGGTAAGGATATTTTCTTCTTTTGCCAATTTGATAATTTTTTCTATAGGAAATATCAGAGCGGTTGAGCTAGTGATATGGGAGAGAAAAACGACTTTTGTTTGAGGTGTAACACCTTTCCAGAAATCTTCAATGAAATTTTCTTCAGTAGTGACAGGCATCGAAATATCCTGTTGAATGATATTAACCCCTGTCTTTTTCCCCCACATTTTCCAGGCACGAACCAATGCACCGTATTCATGGTTTGACATGAGCACTTCATCTCCGGGTTTCAGATCCAAATTATAAATGACATTAGTCACAGCTGTAGTGGGATTCTGGAAAAATACTAATTCATCTTCATCACATCCAACAAACTGGCTCATGGCCTCCCTGGATTTTTCCAGTGCTGAATAAACTTGATTTGTCATGAATTGAACCGGTTGGTTCTCCAATTTTTGCTGCCAATCCTGATACTCTTTAAAAACAGGTTTGGAGCAGGCACCATATGAACCGTGATTCAAAAATGCTATATCGGGATCCAAGAGGAACCAGTCTTTCATACCATTCATTTTTCTAATTGTCCGATCAACTTTAATTCATCTTGTGATGCGTAACGGGTGTCCCAATCCTGTAATTTTTCTTCCATGATAGATCGGTATTTCCAAGGCAGGAGTAAAATAAAATAAACCATGGTTAAGTACCCGTAGGGGAGCATGGGTGCGTTTTTATAAGCATCCAATTTCCAAAAAGGGAGTGTCCCCTTTTCATGATGTGCTGAGTGTCGGTTAAGATTATAGAGTATATAACTGCTAATCCGGTGGTTGGAATTCCAGGAATGCTTGGGCTCTATAGCTGTGCCGGGAATACGCACCAATCCATAATGCTCTAAATAATTTACCGTCTCTAATAGAATTTTAGCCCAAACCACCGACCCAAAATAAACGACTATACTTATGGAACCACCCATTGAAATAAGTCCGGTTATAATCGCGGATCGAATATAAACCTGGATCATTTGATTTTGGAATGAAACTGTGCTTACCCCTTTTTGAGCGAGTCTTTCCGATTCCCAACTCCAGGCGTTTTTTAGTGTTCCAACTGTAGAACGAAAAATAAACGAGTAAACACCTTCGCCGCGTCTGGCTGATTCCGGGTCGTTGTAGGTTGCTACATTTTTATGATGTCCGTGAACATGTTCAATTCCGAACGCAGGGTCCCAGGTTATAGCTAAAAGCCAATTGCTTACTTTAAATCCCAATGAATTCTTTTTTCGGTGAACTAATTCATGACCTACAACTGTACCTATTCCACCAATTAATAGTCCAGATGAAAGGATAATACCAAGAAGGTCCAAACTGGTATAAGAACGTTGCCAACCTAAAAATAATGTATTTGTAGATACTATTTTTGCAATAATTGATTGGCTATCATTCATCCCGAGAAGAGTAATATTAAAAAGCTTTACAAATAATAGAGGTAGAATAAAGTATAGAATTGGATTCAATTTATTTTCAGCATTTTGGAATTGGGTACGATCATTTCCAAAAAGTGTATCGCCTATAATCACAAATGAAGAAAAGCCAAAAAAGAAGATCCACACTGCTGATGGACCTACCCATTCACAGATAATTAGGCTCAAAAGGAATAGAGGAGCTAGACAATATTTAATCATCATTTCATTGTACCAAGTTCTAATAAATCAATATGTACCAGATTACATAGAACCAGGACAAGAGTCCATGAATTAGAGCCCAGAATACAGATTGGTTTATGTTGAAGGAAATAGCCATGGCTAATGCAGACCCAAAAGTAACTCCAGTCTTGACCATCTCTCCACTAGTGTAATTAAATATTTGTCTCATTCTTTCGTGTATATATTCAAATGATATGGAGTGTTAAAATCGTCTTAATCTTTTTTTCATAATCCGGGCATGTTCAATCAGGTCTGATACCCAATTATCAGAAAGTGACTTTGAAAAAAATGTGCTGGATATTTGTCTAATATCCCGTTGAGTTGTTTCATAATTCTCCAATGCGGGTAGCTGGAGCGATAATTTAATATTCTCCCGGTCTCCTTCATTCCAATCTACTTCAAAGTCATCGAATAACCGTTGCACCAGAGTAATCTGATCTTTCTGAGTCATGCCTAATTTCTTTAGCATCTCGAAAAATTCTCCCATAGAAATTTGGAGCCCAGTAAGATAACCAGATCGCGATAAATTACTCCAATGATCATTTTCCAGTTCCAAATCTTTTTTTATCATACCAAGAATATGAAAAACTTGATTCATTCCCTTATGTTTGGGCGTTGGGTCATGACCGTGTTTTGGGGACCCAATTTCTGAATCATCCAACAATAATTCAATCCTGGTTAATTGATTTTTTACCAAATTTGAATGATAAACCTTCATTTTTTGGGTGACTGCCGTCCTATCCTTTTTTGATAAAGTCATGAAATAGAGCGTATCCTTCAAAGTAGCAGCTACATCATCAATTATTTCTTCATTTTTCCTTTCATTTGAGTCCAAAAGAGATATTTGCAGATTATGATTATATTTTAAAAGAGGGCTGTCCTTGTGATTCAAAGACGATCGTAATTTTTCAAGGTTTTCCTTGAATGATATTTCGATGGCTTCCAAAACACCATCAGGATCATACTTATTTCGGAGTTGTTTTGTGGTCGGAATATTTCTCATATTGACCGGAATGTACCTTTAGATGTTTATGTGAAGCAACGAGGCAAAAGAATCTATTTCAGGAGTAAAATCTTTTGGGTTTTCATTTCTTTTCCGTATCTGAGTCGGGCGAAATACATGCCCGAAGCAAATCTATCTGCTTGCCATTGAACAGCGTATGTACCGGGGAGCATTGAACCATTCACCAAGGTTTCCACCAATCGACCACGGATATCATAAATATGGAGAGTTGCAATTATTTGCGTTTCTACTTCAGGGATATCAAACCGAATTGTGGCGATAGGATTGAATGGATTGGGATAAGCAGGGTACAATGTCATCTGTGTAGGTAAAATGGGACTATTCACATTCATCGCCCCTTTATAGACAACCGCTTTATTCCTATCCACGAGTTTATAAAAGATTGCAATATCCTGGATCTCATTTTCTATTTTCAACGAGATTGTATCTTTGACTACTTCTCCGGTCCGGGCAAATTCCAAAATTGAATATCCCTTTCCCGGGTCTTGATTCGTAATAAATAATTCACCATTTTTATTTTGTCGATGCCCAAACTGAATGGGACTCTCTCCAATCTCATAGGAAAACTGAATCTGTCCGGCGTAAACTTGTTCATCAAGGATAATCAAAAGGTCATTATCATTTTGGATCATTTCCAATGGACGCCCCACCATAACAGTATCCTGAATTATTTCTCCATAGGTTTTCTGATACCATGACCACATTCGAACAAATGCCATACCGTCTTCTATATCAAATTTACTGTCCGGGGTAGATACAAAATGTGGAGCCTCACCAATCACCGGTCCGAGTTCAAAATTGAAATCCTTTTCTTTCCATTTATTAACCAATGTATCCAGATCAATAAAGGATAAGGTTGAATCTAAATTATAATCCCCTAACAAGGGCGTCACATACGTATAAGCAATATCTACAGTTGAAAGCCCTGCTTCATCTTGAATATAGGAAAAATCAACTGTGATGGAATCAAAACTTGTGAAAGGAGGCTTCAAGATAATTTCAAGAGAAGAGTCTAAACGTGTTGAATCAAATTTTACAGAATCAGCAACGGTCGCAGTAACGCTAAATGTCAATGAATCAACTCTCTCATTAAATGAAAATGTGATGGGTGTGCTTTCCATAAGCACAATAAATGAATCTATCGGGATAGAAATATTATCAATGCTGGGCGGTAAAATATCATAAAGGGGAATCGTATCGGTAATCGCCTGACCTGACATTTGGTTCCCTGGACCATCATAGATCTCCACACCGTTTTCAACTGTCACAACCACAGTCTCATCCCCACTCGGAGTTGAATTATATTCAAGGTTCAAACGAATGTTGGTTTCCCCACCGATGAGAAAATTACTGTCGGTTCTTGTTAAACTAGTGATGGTGACAGTATCTGTCACACTGCCATTATTAAATAATTCTAATTGAATTGTATTACTACTAATCGCAC
>CAWVTW010000003.1:0-38457 GCA_963933175.1 uncultured bacterium | reverse complement strand
TCTCCCGCTAATTGAAGTTTCTTTATAACCCACGCTTGTTTTTGTCTTCTTATTAAAAATTCTCCCATCATATCCAATCCAAGGTCATTTTCAAGAACCAAGGTTCCGGAGAAATATTTCAAATCAGATTCAAAATCAAAATTACCTGAAAAAGTAGAAAATTTATTTTTAAGCGGTAATTTGGTGAATAGTTCTTCAGGAATTTTGATTTCACTTACATTCATATTTCCAGTCAATAAGGAACGCTGATCATCAAAGATCATCTCACCCCGGGTCGGAACCCCCAATATATCACCCGTGACCTTATTGAGATAAAAGGATGATCCATCAAATCCCAAAACCAGGCTACGAAGGTTTGCAAGCATATTTGGATTCTCTTCAATGGATAATTGAAATAGATCACAAACTAATATTGGGCGAGTCCCACCTTCAAATTCACCTCCAATTTTCAAATTTATTTTGTAGAATTGTTCATTGAAGGCTGACATAATTTGTCCTGAAACAAAAAATGATTTTACATGGAATGGAATATTGATGGGTTGTCTTCCAACTTTTGATGAATCCATTTTTGTCCAAGTTTTATCGAATTCAGTTGACAGCCCTTCAATACTCAAGATATCGAAAGTTATTTCTCCGAAGAAGGATGCAATATGTCCAAAATTAATGGATGATTTTTTTATCAGGATTTGGGAACCTTCCTGATGGCTTAAAGAAATATTCTGAAAATGCATTGTTCCAAATAGGGTACCGGATGATGATCCAACATCGATAGACCAATCGGTTGATGCAATCTTTTCATTAAACTTTTTTTGAATGAACTCTCCCCAGACTGCTGCTCGTAGCAGTATCATTAAAAACAGGATTAAGGCGGCACTGATGCCGAGTATGTATTTTTTCTTGTTTTGCACCATGGAAAGGTTACAATGTGAACTCTAATTTTGGAAGTGAGTTCCATATATAAAAAAAGCTCTCAACCCACCGGCCGAAAGCTTTTTTCAATCTTAAGAAAAAAGATTAATCGACAACTTCAAAATCCGCGTCTTCGATCTCACTCTCTTTTTTCTTTTTTGCATCCGTACCATCCGTTGACTCACCACCTGAAGCATCCTCTTCCTGCTTTGCAGAATCATACATTTTTGATGCTACAGTACTCCAGAATGCATTTAAAGATTCCATGGCAGATTTAATATTATCTACACTACCACTTTCTTTGGCTTTTTTCAATTCTTCAACTTTTTCAGTTAAACTCTCTTTTTCCGGATCATCTAATTTCTCAGCATGTTCCTTCACATTTTTCTCTGTTTCATAGATTAAATGTTCTGCTTGATTAACCAAATCAATCTTTTCACGCTTTTCTTTATCTTCACTTTCGTGTTTCTTGGCATCATTCACCAATTTATCGATCTCGGTATCGGATAATCCACTGGATGCTTCTATTCGAATACTTTGCTCTTTACCTGTGGCTTTATCTTTTGCATTTACATTCAGAATACCATTGGCATCGATATCGAAGGAAACTTCAATTTGTGGAATGCCGCGAGGTGAAGGCGGAATGTCCGCCAAATGAAAACGCCCAATGGTCTTATTATCTAGGGCCATTTCTCGTTCACCTTGTAGCACATGAATCTCAACAGTGGTTTGATTATCAGCAGCCGTACTGAATACCTGCGATTTCTTAGTGGGAATAGTTGTGTTTCGTTCAATGAGTTTTGTGGAAACGCCGCCCAATGTTTCAATCCCCAGAGAAAGAGGTGTCACATCTAATAAAAGGATATCATCCACATCACCGGAAAGAACACCTCCCTGAATTGCAGCACCCAGAGCAACAACTTCATCAGGGTTCACACTCTTATTCGGCTCTTTACCAAAGATCTCTTTTACTTTTTCTTGAATCTTTGGAATCCGTGTTGAACCACCCACCAGGATTACTTCATCAATTTCACTTTTCGATACACCAGCATCTTTAATAGCTTGCATACAAGGTTGAATCGTTCGCTCAACAAGCTCATTCACCAAGTCTTCAAATTTTGCACGTGAAAGTGTCAGGTTTAAATGTTTAGGACCAGATGCATCAGCAGTAACAAAAGGGAGATTAATATCAGTTTGCTTTGAGGAAGACAATTCTTTCTTTGCCGTTTCCGCTGCTTCTTTTAAACGCTGAAGCGCCATTGCATCTTTTCGAAGATCGATTCCATCTGATTTGTTGAATTCATCGGCTATCCAATCAATCACTTTCTGGTCAAAATCATCACCACCAAGATGCCCGTCTCCATTGGACGATTTTACTTCAAACACACCATCTCCTAATTCGAGGATGGAAATGTCAAATGTTCCACCACCCAGATCAAAAACAGCAATCTTTTCATCTTTCTTTTTGTCCAAACCATAAGCAAGGGATGCTGCAGTAGGTTCATTAATAATTCGGCGAACATTCAATCCGGCGATCTTCCCTGCATCCTTCGTTGCCTGACGCTGAGAATCATTAAAATAAGCAGGAACTGTTATAACCGCATCGGAGACTTTTGTCCCAAGATATTCTTCTGCTTGTTGTTTAAGTTTTTGTAAAATCATAGCAGAAATTTCTGGTGGAGTGTACTCATTATCACCTGCATTCACCACACATGCACCATTTGAATTTTTCTCAACTTTATACGGAACTTCAGTCAATTCAGTCCCAACTTCATCATGCATCCTGCCCATGAACCGTTTTATAGAAAAAATAGTGTTTTCAGGATTTGTAACTGCCTGACGTTTTGCGGCCTGTCCAATAAGCCGATCACCGTCTTTTGTAAATCCTACAACAGACGGTGTCGTCCGGCCGCCTTCTGGATTAGTGATTACTGTAGGTTCCCCGCCTTCTAAGACGGCAACACACGAGTTTGTGGTTCCTAGGTCAATTCCGATAATTTTGCCCATTCTTTCTCCTTTTGATCGAAAAACAAAAATTGTGTTAAAAAACTGGTTTATTTAGGCAAGGAATGTACCACCGAAAATGGTGGTACAATTTGACAGATGGGATTGATTAGTCCACCTATATGGCGGACTAGGGTCTATTCAGATGATGATTCAGACCTTTTCTCTTGGGATTTCTTACTGGAATTATAATCAAAATACAGGTCTTTTTTCAATGCTTTAACTGTAATGGTTGTCCCTTTGGTAAATGCATGTTTAAGTATCATTTCTGAAATGGGATCTTCTAATGACTTTTGAATCTCTCTTCGAAGTGGTCGAACACCATATTTTGCATCATATCCATTCTTCGCCAAGAGTTTCTTTGCAGTTTTTGTCATTTTAAGTTTTAGTCCCAGTTTGGAAAGGTTTTGGATCAGGTCAAACAACTGGAGATCAATTATGTCATACACATTCTGTTCAGAGAGAGAATGAAATACAATAGATTCATCAATTCGATTCATTAGTTCCGGAGAAAAAAGATCCTGAACATTCTCCATAACTCGCTCTTTCATATTTTGATATTTCTCTTCAGCTTTACTTCCACCAAAACCAAATCCATCATTTTTCAAATCCTTTGTTCCCAGATTTGATGTCATGATTACAATAGAATTTTTGAAATCTACCTTTCTCCCAAGTCCGTCTGTTAATATGCCTTCATCAAATACTTGAAGTAATACATTATATATATCTGGATGAGCTTTTTCAATTTCATCCAACAAAACAACAGAGTAAGGATTGCGTCGCACCTTTTCAGTGAGTTCACCACCTTCCTCATATCCAACATACCCGGGAGGTGCACCGATTAATCTTGAAATGGAAAACCGTTCAGTGAATTCAGACATATCCAATTTCACCAAAGCCTGGTTATGGGGAAATAAGTATTTCGCTAATGATTTAGCTAATTCTGTTTTTCCAACACCAGTAGGTCCGAGAAAGAGAAACACACCTATAGGCCTGTTTGGATTTTTCAATCCTGTTCTAGATCTGCGAATTGCCTTTGTTAAACTAACAATTGCTTCTTCTTGTCCTATTATATAATTACTTAATTCGTGATTCAAGTGCAACAATCGTTGACTTTCAGATTCTGCGACCTTTGATAGTGGAATGCCTGTCATGAGAGAAACTACATCTGCAATATGTTCAGCATTAATCAGGACAGATTTATCATCTTCTTCATTTTGCCACTGTTTTTGTGCGATACCCAATCGATGGAGCAATTTCTTTTCCTGATCTCTTAAGACTGCCGCTTCTTCAAATAACTGGTTTGAGACCTTTGTCTCTTTTTGATCTCTTATTTGTTGAAGATCATCTTCAATTTCTAGGATACTTTTTGGCACTTCAAGATTGTACATATGTGCCTTGGCACCCGCTTCATCCATTACATCAATGGCCTTATCCGGCAAGAATTTGTCTGAAATATACCGTTCAGACAAATAGACGCAAGCTTCAATTGCATTATCGGTATAATTCACCTTATGATGCTCTGCATACTTTTCTTTCAACCCATGGAGAATCGCTGTGGATTCTTCGATTGAAGGCGGATTTATAGTAATCTTTTGGAATCGTCTATCCAACGCCCCATCTTTTTCAATATACTTCCGATATTCATCCATTGTTGTAGCACCTATGCAATGAATATCTCCACGAGCCAAGGACGGTTTAAACATATTAGATGCATCCAAAGAACCTGAAGCACCACCAGCACCAACCAAAGTATGGATCTCATCAATAAAAACGATCACATTCTCACTCATCTCTAATTCCACCATGATACTTTTTAGACGCTCTTCAAATTGCCCTCGATATTTCGTACCAGCAACTATAGCAGCCAGATCTAGAGATAAAATTCGTTGATTATGAAGAATCCTAGGGACTGTTTTCCTTATGATCATTTGAGCCAATCCTTCGATAATGGCTGTTTTTCCAACGCCGGGTTCACCAATTAAAACAGGATTATTTTTCTTCCGACGGGTCAGTATTTGAGCCACACGTTCGATTTCACTTTCTCGCCCGATCACAGGATCCAATTTCCCTTTTTTGGCAAGTTGGGTAATATCGCGGGAAAAATGGTCCAATGTTGGTGTTTTGCTTTTGGAAGATGGTTTCGATGACATGGGTGTATCTAAATCCGATTCATCTTCGGTGGTTTTAATCAGGTCACCAACTGTATCATAATCCAATGAAAATGATTTCAATATCTCAAAGGCTATACCTTCAGATTCTCTGAGCATAGCCAAGAGTAAATGTTCATCATCTGCAATGGTTTCACCGCGGGATGATGCTTCACTGAATGCATTTCGAAGGATCCGTTCCGCACGACGGGTTAAAGGTAAATGCCCAAGGGTCATGGTGCCGCCGGAAGTTTTGATCATATCCTCGATCATAGAGACCATTTCATTTGGATCAATGTCGTACACATCCAGAACCTTCTTACCTAATCCTGAGCTTTCCTTCAATAAACCCAATAAAAGATGTTCCGAGCCCACATAACTGTGCCCCAGACGAATCGCTTCTTCCTTAGATAGTTTAATGATTAATTGGACGCGTTTTGAAAAATTTTCTTTCATGATTCGGTTATGCTTTTTCGGATAAGGATCCGTTTTCTAAGAAGAATTGTTTGTGGCCGATTCGTGCGATTTTCGGATTGTGCGTTGTAAGCACGATCGCCTGATGAAAATCTTTATTAATTTTACCTAAAAGGTCAATGAGTTTATTTGCATTTTTTTCATCCAAGTTTCCTGTTGGTTCATCTGCCAAAACTAACTTGGGCTTATTCATTAATGCACGGGCCACTGCCACCCGGGATCTTTCACCTCCAGATAATTGGCTTGGGAAATGGTCTTTTCTTTCTGATAATCCCATTTTTTCAATTAAGTCTATAGCACGATCTGTTCTATCATCCGTCCCATTTATCCATGTTGGCATTAATATATTTTCGATTGCTGAAAATTCTGGTAATAAATGATGGAATTGGAAAACAAAACCGATATCACGGTTCCGAATTGTTGATAATTCATCTTCATTCATGTCATGAACTTGTTTCTCATTGATAGTTAATTCCCCAGAATCGGCCTGATCCAACGTGCCGAGAATATTTAATGCAGTTGTTTTCCCTGAACCCGATTGCCCCATTATCGTTATGATTTGGCCCATTTCCACATCCAAAGAGAAATCCTGAAGAACAGACAGTTTAGTTTTTCCATTAGAAAAGGATTTCCCAATATTTTTTGCCTGTAAGATTATTTCGCCCATTGGAGCGCATCCTTGATTTGTGTGTGAGCCAGTTTTCGTCCTGCTATAAACGAAGCCAATAAAATAAACATGAATGAGATGAAGATCACAGTGTATAGATCTTTTGGAAAAAGTACCATAGGCAACGCATCAATAAAATAGATATCTGATGGAATCGGTATCCATCCGAATTGGTTTTGAACTAGTGCAAGAAAAATGCCCAAAATAAATCCGCAGATGGCGCCTTTCCCTGCTCTATTAAAACCCATCCGAATTATAATCTTTTGGATGGATTCAGTCGGTGCACCCATTGCTTTCAGGATTCCCACTTCTTTGATTTTCTGGATAGAAATCAGCGATAATGTAGCAGCCAAATTGAAGGCTGCCACCAGGAATATGAGACTTAAGATCACGATGGTGCCCAATCGTTCCATTTTCATGGCTTCCACCAGGGACCGATTTAAATCTTCCCAAGTTTGTATAGCCACGGAATCACCCAATTTTTGTACCAAATTGTATTTTAGTGACGATATATTGATATTTTTCAAAACGCGAATATCGATTCCATCCAAACCGGATTTTCGCTTGAACAATTTTTTCCCATCATGGAGTGATAAAAAAACAAATCTATCATCGTAATCCAGAATTCTTGTTGAAAAGATACCACTTATTGTCATTTTCGTTTTTGGTGTTAAACCAAATCCAAAGGACTGATCAATGGGGCTATAAACCATGATCTCATCACCAACATCTTTTCCCAATCGGTAAGCTAGATCCTGACCAATCACTACTTCACTTATTTTGGGAGACTCTCCACGAAGTGGTAAATTGTAGAACTGTGCCATTTTTGCCACATCTACGGCTTTTAGGGAAACCACCTTTTGATCATTCCCGTCTTCAACCACACCTCGACGCTCCATAAATGGCATTACTATTTCAATTCCATCCAATTCAGAAATATCATTTTCAGAAACTTGACCCGAAACACGAAGATCACCTTCAAATCCTTTTAATTTGGAATGGACGAGCGTTTCGAATCCATTCATGACAGATAGAGACACAATCATGGCAAAACATCCCACGCCCATGCCGATCATGGAAAATAACCCTGAGAACCATACCTGCCTTCTCGATGATTCAGAAAACCTCTTTGAGACTTTTTTCTCCCAATTCATTCGTATCCCAATGCAATCGCGGGGTTTAAGGCGGTGACAACTTTTGTGGGCCACCACGAAGCTACCATGCAAAAGATAAAAGTAATGATCAGAATGAGTCCAAATGCTGGATAATCAAATGAAAATGGGATTTGGTCCATGAAATAGATCTCCGCAGGAATTTTCAGAATCTCGAATTTCAATTGAGCCCAAATGATGGCCATGGAAAGTAATCCACCAATGGTTCCACCCATAAGGCCTATAAATCCACCCTGTATCATGAAAACACTCTTTAGTGTTGACATCTGGGTGCCTTGGGCCATAAGAATCCCAATTTGCCCGGATTTCTCGGTAATAATCATGGCAATGGCGGCAATGATATTGACTATCCCCACTAGTGCAATCAGTCCAAACATAATATAAGCTGGCCAACGCTGGATGTCGATCCATTCAAAAAGAAGTGCATGGCGCTCTCGCCAGGATTCATAGAAGTAAGGATACGAAATTTCCTTTCGAATCATAGAAATATTGGCATCATTCAAAATCATGCCAGACACAAAATTATTTTCAAATCCAAATAAGTCCCTGGCATCATCCAAATGGATATAAGCCAAAGTTTTATCATATTCTTGAAGCCCAGAATGAAAAATTTCTTTTACCATAACTGGTTTTATTTTTCTAGAAAATGGTGAAGATGAACCAGATGAGAAAACTTGGAGAAAAACTTTATCTCCCTTTTCGATTTTTAGTTCCTGAGCTAATCCAATGCCCACCACAATTTCCCCGGGTATTATTTTATTATTTGGATTGCCTGAAATAGCTTTTGGAAGCGATTCTATTCCTTCAATCAATACACCATCTGCATGAGCACCCGAGCGAACCATGCATACACCTCGTACAAAAGGCGAAAATGATTTGGAATAGGATTGGATTAGGGAATCCAATGTTGGATTCGTTAAATCTATCTGATTCCCGAGAATATGCTGAATCCTGCCTTGCCCTTCAAAGGATGAAAGTTTTTCAGAAATAACCTGCTTAAATCCATGAATGATGCTGGCAGTGAGCATCAAAGCTGTTATACCGATGGAAAGTCCGCCAATTGCTAGCCAACTGGCAGTAGACGAAAAACTGCCTTTATTCGGAGAGAATAAATAACGAAGAGCTAGGCGGAGATTAAAGGGCATTATTGAATTATAATTTTATTTGATTATTAACATTTCCTGTTGTTTCCAATAGGGTAGTGAATCCCAAGTAAATAAATAAACACCATCTTGGGTGTAAATATTATTGCTCCCAACACGATCTTCTTCATTTATGTTTCGGGAACACATTAATAAATAGAGCCAGAAAAGTTATTACAAAATAAGATAGAAGAGCCCTACTCAATTTTTATTTTTCCGGTCTCATGGCTGGGAAGAGGATCACATCTTTAATCCAACGATTTTCTGTAAGCAACATAGTGAGTCTATCAATACCTAGACCCACGCCTCCTGTTGGCGGCATACCGCATTCCATGGCTTGGATAAATTGTTCATCCACGGGTTGAGCTTCCTCATCCCCTTTTTCTTTAAGAGCCGCCTGGGCTTCCAATCGTTCACGCTGATCCACAGGGTCATTCAATTCAGAAAACGAATTAGCGAATTCTGCGCCGCCAATGAAAAGTTCATACCGTTCAACAAGATTCGGGTCACCATTTCGATGTACTTTTGCAAGGGGCGAGATTGCCTTAGGATAATCAATGATAAAAGTGGGTTGAATTAAGTTTGGCTCCACAAGTTTACTCATGAGTTCATCCAGCATTTGGCCATAATTCCAGGTTTCACCTACTTCAATCTTGTTTTTTTTACAGACCGCCTGAATTTCATCATCAGATACATCACCTAAGTCACAACCTGTGGCATCTTTCAATAATTTCAACATTGGAACCCGTGCAAAGGGCTTCGAAAGATCAATATCCATGCCGCCCCAATCCACCTGGAGTGCGCCGACTTTTTCTGCTGCTTCACGAACCATTTTTTCAACAAGATCCATGCAATCTTCATAATCCGCATATGCCCAATAGAATTCTAACATGGTGAATTCCGGGTTATGATTACGATCCATCCCTTCGTTCCGAAAATCTTTGGAGAGTTCATAAACCCGATCAATGCCGCCAATGATGAGCCGTTTTAAATATAATTCATCCGCAATTCGGAGATAAAGTTTTTGGTCAAGGGTATTGTGATGCGTCGTAAAAGGACGAGCATTTGCTCCGCCATATAAAGGCTGAAGGATTGGTGTCTCAACTTCCAAAAATCCGAGATCATCAAGAAAATTTCTAATTGTTTTAATAATGGCAGCACGCTTTACAAATGTATCTTTCACTTCCGGATTTAAAATCAAATCTAAATGGCGGTTCCGATAACGGTGTTCCTTATCCGTAAATGCGTCAAATACTTCTCCATCTTTTTCTTTCACAATCGGGAGAGGACGAATGCTTTTAGCCAAAATAGTAATAACGTCAGTATGGATAGAAATTTCACCTGTTTTTGTGGTAAACACGTATCCTATAACACCCACATAATCTCCGATATCCAATAATTTGAAATGGGTGTAGGACTCTTCACCTACGTCATCTCGTTTAATAAAAAACTGGATCCGCCCCTCCGAATCCATGATCTGCGCGAAGGACGCTTTTCCCATCTTTCGAATAGCCATCACTCGCCCTGCAACATTCACAGTTTTTCCTTCTAATTCATCATAATTAGTTTTAATGGATTCGCTCCAATGAGTCGGCTCATATTTTGTTGGATATGGATTCACTCCATCTTCTCTGAGTTTATTAAGTTTCTCAAGTCTGAAATCAACGATCTGTTGTAAACTTTTATGGTCGTCTGACATAGTTTTTCCTTTACGGCTTATTTTTAGTACCAATTGTACTTAGTAAAAATGCTTTAATAAAAGGTGTTAAATCACCATCCATAACGGATTGGATATTCCCATTTTCTTCTTTGGTTCGATGATCTTTCACCATTTGATAAGGATGAAAAACATAGGATCGGATCTGGCTTCCCCACCCAATATCCATTTTTTGGTCTTCCAGATCCTTATTTTTCTCTTTCTCTTTTTCCAGTTCTACTTTATATAGTCTAGCTTTCAGAACCTTCATAGCTAGACTCTTATTTTTATGCTGAGATCTCTCATTCTGGCATTGAGCAACAATTCCTGTTGGAAGGTGCGTAATGCGAACGGCGGAATCTGTTTTATTAACATGCTGCCCGCCTGCTCCGCCGGCACGGTAAGTATCAATACGAAGATCCGTGGGATTTATTTCCACCTCGATGTCATCTTCTACAGCGGGATAAACAAATACCGATGCAAATGATGTGTGGCGTCGGCTAGCAGAATCAAAGGGGGAAATCCGAACCATGCGATGCACACCTGCCTCAGCTTTTGCCAAGCCAAAAGCATAATCGCCTTTTATTTCAAATGTTACGTCCTTTATACCAGCTTCATCTCCTGGCTGTAAATCCATAACTTCAATTTTATAATCTTCTCTCTCAGCCCATCGCTTGTACATGCGATAAAGCATTTGTGCCCAATCTTGACTCTCGGTTCCACCGGCACCCGGGTGAATTGCCATAATGGCATTTTGAATATCTTCAGGCTTGCCTAAAATAAGTTTCATTTCAACATCGTCAATGATCTTCTGGTACAGATTCAGCTCATTTTGGATTTCATCCAAACCCGTTTCGCCCTCTTCCGCAAACTCGAATAACACCTCCATATCATCATGGCGTCTGGTTAGGTCTGACCATAACGCAATCTCTTTTTCGATCCGGGAAATTCTTTTCAGGATGCCAGATGCGCCTTGATTATCATTCCAGAAATCTGGATTGGAAGATTGCTCGCGGAGCACTTCTAATGTTTTTGATCTGGAATCCAGATCAAAGATACCTCCGTATTTCGGAGTCCTTGGATTCTGCTGCTGCGAATTGCTCCTTTAAATCAGATAATTCCATCTGAAAATTTACAGAGAAGATGAACCCGAGTTGAGGGGGAAATCTGGAAAATTATTACGTTATAAACTACGGGTAAATAATTAAATCGGAAGTGACACGAGTGATGGTTATTAAAATCACAACTTAATGACAAAATCAGGCGACCTTACCACAATCAAGGATGATCGTGAGATTTTATTCACCAGATGAAATAAATAAACGTTCATTCAAATAACGACGCAATTTCATTTCATCCATATCCAAGTGAGTAAACCGACCGTTTTCGGCCGTAGAAATTGTCCCCCGTTCTTCTGAAACAACTACAACAATTGCATCCGATTCTTCAGTGATTCCTAATGCAGCACGATGTCGTGTACCCATCTCTGGTAAAACCATCGGGCTTTCTGTTAATGGCAAAATACAGCCTGCAGCTTCCAATAATGTATTTTGCAATATGACAGCCCCATCATGCATGGGCGAGCCTGGATTAAAGATAGACATGAGTAAGGGTGTTGAAACTTCCGCTTTTAAAGGTGTTCCCGCTTCTTTGTAAGAGCGAAGTCCTGTCTCTCGTTGAATTACAATCAAAGCACCCCATTTTTTCTCTGCCAGAATCAATGAAGCTTCCACAACCGCTTCCAAGGAACGGGAAGTTCCCATCATAAAAATGCGCTGGAAAAATCGTGTTTGTCCTACGTAGATTAAAAGCCGCCGGATTTCCGGTTGGAATAAAATCACAAATGCTACTACCCAAACAGTTTGGAATTGGTTCACTAACCAGGACATGGCACTCAATCCAAATGAATTGAACAAGAAGGATGAGATGAGCAATATCACCAATCCAATCAACATTTGTCCGGCCCGGGTTTCTCTGAAATATTGGTACACTTTTATAAAGATCCAAGTAACCAGGATGATATCAATCACATCAATTAAAGTAAAAGTCAAGAATCCAAATTTGAAGAGAGTCATGCGGCAGTCCTGATCTTTTCAGTAATTGTTACAACTCGTTTCATTTCTTTCACATCATGAACCCGAACAATTCTTGCACCATTTAAAATACCGGCAGAAATAGCTGCTGCTGTTCCTTCTATTCGATCATGAGATGGAAGACCCAACATGGACCCTATAAAAGCCTTTCGGCTAGGGCCAATTAACACTGGATATCCCAATTCACAAAATTCATTTAATTTTTGAATAATCGTAAAATTATGATCGATTGTTTTTCCAAATCCAATCCCAGGATCCAAAATGATTTTTTCTGTTTTAATCCCTGCAGATTTAGCAACATTAATTTGATTTAGAAAAAAAGAGTTGATTTCACCCACGAGGTTTTCATAATGTGGTTTTTTTTGCATTGTTAAGGGTGTTCCTTTCATATGCATTAAAATCACTGGCACATCCAATGATGATACCACAGATGGCATGTTTTTATCCAGAGAGAATCCGCTAATATCATTCACAATATCGGCACCAGCTTCCACAGCCTGTTTTGCTACAATTGATTTTGTAGTATCAATAGAAATTAAGACGACCGAATCTGTCTTTCGAATCAATTTAATGACTGGGATGATTCGGTTCAATTCATCTTTTACAGAAATTGGCGCAGCACCTGGACGAGAAGATTCACCGCCAATATCCAGAATATCAGCTCCATCATTAATCAGCGACATGGCGTGATTCACAGCAGATTTTTTTGTAAAATATTGTCCGCCATCGCTGAAAGAATCCGGCGTTACATTGATGATACCCATAACCAGTGTTTCCCGGTCAGAATTCTGGCACCATTCAGAAAAATTGTGGCGTGACAATTTTGATTTCAAATCAGGAATTCACTTCCTGTTTTTTTTGTGGTTGAGGTTGTTTTGGCTTTGCTTTACCCTGCTGTGGTTTGGAATGATTCTGTTGACGAGATTTTTGTTGTGCTTTTTCCCCATCCTTTATTTTGGGGGGGGTATTTTGGCGCTTCCGGGGTTTTCGCTTATTTTTGAGTTTATCTTGGCCATTCAATGCTCGTGTAAGTTTTTCACCTTTAAGAATTTTTTCAAGATCTATCGAATCGATTGTTTCGTATTTCAACAATTCCTGAGCTATTCTATGAAGAATTTCAATATTTTTCCGAAGAATTTCGTCAGCTATTCGTTGGGAATCACGAACAATTCGAGAGATTTCTTCATCGATCATACGTGCCGTTACTTCACTGTAATCCCTTTGAGATTGAATTTCTCGTCCCAAAAATATTTCTTCATTCTTTTTCCCGAAGGTCATTGGACCTAACAAATCACTCATCCCCCACTCTGTCACCATTTTCCGCGAAATTTGGGTGGCTTGTTCGATATCGTTCCCAGCACCGGTCGTCATTTCGTTAAAAATAACCATTTCAGCACTTCTTCCTCCCATAAGAATAGCAAGGCGACCTTCCACATAACTGCGTTTATAGCCATGTTTTTCATCAATAGGGAGTTGCATTGTGACGCCCAAGGCTTGCCCCCGAGGAATAATGGTAATTTTATGTACAGGATCAGCTCCCTTGGTCTTGATGGCCACCAATGCATGTCCTGCTTCGTGATATGCAGTTACTTTTTTTTCTTCTTGAGAAAGAACCATGCTTTTACGCTGAGCACCCATCATTACCTTGTCCTTTGCTTCTTCAAAATCATCCATATCAATGGATTTTTTCCCTTTTTTTGCCGCAAGTAATGCGGCTTCATTCACTAAATTGGCAATATCTGCACCCACCATACCGGGTATACCTTTAGCTAAAGATTCCAAATCTACTTTTGACTGGTTCATCACCACGTTCTTGGTATGGACTTTCAAAATGCCCAAACGACCTATGTAATCCGGTACATCTACCATAATTTGGCGATCGAAACGACCGGGACGAAGCAAGGCTGGGTCCAACACATCCGGCCGGTTTGTTGCGGCAATGACAATTACATTCTGGGTATTATTAAATCCATCCATTTCAACAAGAAGCGCATTCAAGGTTTGCTCACGCTCATCGTGTCCACCTCCAATTCCGGCACCACGATGACGACCCACCGCATCCATTTCATCGATAAAAATAATTGATGGTTCAGTCTTTTTAGCTTGCTCAAAAAGATCACGAACACGGGAAGCGCCCACACCCACGAACATTTCTACAAAATCTGCACCACTTAAACTATAAAATGGTACAGATGCTTCCCCTGCAATGGCGCGAGCCAAAAGAGTTTTTCCTGTACCTGGACGGCCAACAAGCAAGGCTCCTTTAGGTACTTTGGCTCCAAGTTTTTGGAATCTTTTGGGATTCTTTAAAAAGTCTATCACTTCCTTCAACTCTTCTTTTGCTTCTTCACAACCTGCTACATCTTTAAATGTGACACGAGGTTGATCCGATGTCCAAAGCGATGCCTTACTTTTCCCGAATTTGAAAATACCGCCCATACCCCCTGCGCCACCTTGCATTCTGCGAATCATAAAAAACCAGAATCCAATTAATAAAATCCAAGGAAGCATATTGAGTAAATATCCCGTCCAGTCAATTGTTCTTTCCTTAAAAGTGTATTCTATCCCAGCGGCATCCCATTCATCAGTATCTTCCCTTTCAAGAAACGGAAGTGTCAATTTAAAATGAGTCACATCATTCAAGGGACCAATAGGAGTTTCAATTGTTTTTGAGACTTTGAATTCGCCATGAAATACATCACCCATGATAACCGCTTTTTCAATCTCTCTGTTTGCCAAATATTCACGGTAATCAGTATACTCGATTTCGATTTCTTTTTTACCGGATTCAGTCAATAAGCCTGAAATATAAACGGCTCCGAAAATGATCATGAGCCAAACGATGCTGGTTTTACCGGCTCGCATCCAATCAAACTGATCCGGTTTCTTTTTTGGATTCTGTTTATTTTGATTTTGCTGCGGCTTATTTTTTTGATTGTTCATATATAATTTCCCTTGATATTTTTATACGACAGTATCACTCTCTAGAGAATAAACACCATTTAAATGTCTTAATTTTTGATCATAATCTAACCCGTATCCTACAACAAATTCTGGTGGAATTTCAAACCCAATGAAATCAACTGCGAAATCGATTTTTGCGATATCTGGTTTAATCAAAAATGTAGCGATGGATACTGACTTAGGTGAGGCACTGCGCACTCTTTCCATTAAAAATTGAATTGTATGCCCGGAATCAATAATATCTTCAACTAGGATCACATGGCGATTCGTCACATCTGCGGATATATCCTTTATGAGTTGAATTGTTCCAGATGATTTTTTTCCCACATAACTACGAACCTTAATAAAATCCATTTCACAATCAATGGAAATACTTCGAAGTAGATCTGCCATAAACATAAAGCTACCATTTAAGACTCCAATAAAAATGGGGTCCTTGTCTGTATATTTTTCGGAGATCTCTTTCCCCAGTTCTAAGACTCGTTTTTGAATTTTTTCAGGTGATATTAAAAGTGTTCTCTTTTGATCGAATGGATTCATAATGGTAAGAAAGTCCTATTTAAGACAGCAGTTTCTTGAGATTGGGGTGTTAGTTTTACCCAATCTGCAATACGTTTGCCACACACCCAGATGATTTCACCATTCGCTGTCAAAACTGCTTGAGATTCTTTTGTGAATTGATCCACTTTTTCATTAATCAGGAAATCACTAATCTTCTGGTGTCCTTCCATCCCTAAAGGCTGAAAAAAATCACCGTCTGTCCAAGCACGAATCTCCAATCTCTGATCCTTCAATAAAGTCCAATCCACTTGTTCCTGATTTTGAGCTGTGTCAAACTTTTCTTGTCTCGAAAAGACCAATTCGTATCTATAATCATTAAAATTAACAGGATGACCCGGGACAAGTTTCACGGGATATTTTGGGAATTGATGTGCTGTTACTTTTCCAATAATTGATCTTCGATCCCATAACAATTTCCATCCATTAGGTAAAATATGTTGATTGCCTACTTCTTCTTTCTTGAAAAATGATTTCAAAAGTTCGATCTGATGTTTGGACCAACGTTCATGATAAGTTGCTTCCATCAAAAGTTGCACCAATCTAACTTTCACCATATTTGGCAGACCTTGGACCATCTTGATAGGAATATCAAACCGATTGACAGATTGGTGAATTTTTGGAACAAGTGTCTCCAAAATGAAATAATCCAATGCATCTTTCCATTCGGAAAAATGATTAACTGAACTTTGAATCCCCTTCACAAGATTTTGAGCATTATTCTCCCACGGGTTTACGACCGTATGTCGAATAAAATTCCGGGGATTGGATAGTTCAGAATTGGTGAAATCTTCACGAAAAGGAATTTCATTTCTTATTACAAAATCGGTTAAATCCTTTTTTGTAAAACTCAACAACGGACGCATAACATTTTTAGTTTGTTTCCCAATGCCGCAAAGGCCAGAAATACCGGATTGACGGGATAGATTCATTAAAACAGTTTCCACCTGATCATTACCATGGTGAGCCGTCATAACCCAATTTGCCTTAGTTTTTTCCATAACTTCATTAAAGAAACGATAGCGGTGTGTTCGCCCCCATTGTTCAACACTTTCCCCTTTTTTTATTTTTTTAGGATTCAATGATGTAGTGAAGAATGGAATTCCCAATGATCTACATGCACTTTGAACAAGGGATTCATCTTTATTAGAATCTCCACGCAAATGATGATTCACATGTGCAATGACTAGATCAAATTTTTCTCTCGAATGTAAGAGAGAAAAAAGCGCCATGGAATCCATTCCACCAGAAACAGCAATAATGATCCGGTTTTCTTTCTTTAAATCAGAAAAGGTTGCCAATTCGTCAGTGAACTTGTGGAAAATCGAATCGAGTTGAATCAATTTTTTATTAAATGTTTGTAATTCGCTCATTAAAAGGAATTTACCCGTTTTAATAATGGAATCAAAAATGGGTTTTGTTTCATTTCTTTTTCCAATGTTGTGTCCGGTCCATGTCCGGGATGTAAAATATAATCATGTGAAATATTTTCCATAGCTTTCACCAAACTATCACATAAGGTGTCCCAATTACCGCCCGGCAAGTCAGTTCGCCCAACAGAACCGGCAAAAATCGTATCACCAGTGAACGCATGATCATTGATTACCAAACAGGTTCCACCCGGTGTGTGTCCTGGTGTTTCAACACATTGGATCAAAAAGTCACTGACCTTCAATTCACCTGCGCTTAACCAATGATCAACCGTTGGAGTTATTTTCGGTGTTATTCCAAAAAAAGCACAATCTCTTTCATAGCCATCCAGAATCGGTTTTTCATTGGGGTGTAAATAAAATGGTATTCCGTATTTTTCTTTTAAATCAGATACACCACCGATATGATCCAAATGTGCATGGGTATTTACCACGGCAATTGGACTGAGATCCTTTCCTAAAATCACTTCAATAATCAGTTCCGAATCATCACCTGGATCAATCACAAGGCAGGATGGCAATCCATCTTGCCAAGCGACATAACTATTTTCCTGAAACGGGCCAGTGACGATCCGTTCAACTTTCAGGCTCAAATGATGTTAAAAAACAGGTGTGACAGGCACTGGATTTTATCTTTATAAGAATGGGGATACAGCATCCATTCTGCTGCTGAGATTGAACTCAAGATAGAATTGCCATCCTGTGGCGTGAAACAGAAACCTGTGATTTCATGATCATTCCGAACATGAAGTGATTGTTCTACAACAACAGTTTGGTTCATGATTCGTCCATAATGTCCATGGTCACGTCCGAAGGAAAAAACCGTGCTGGTCATATCCTTGGTAGTCATGGCTACATTATCATTATTATGCAGTCTCTCCTTCACAGATGCAAGGGTAGTAGGTTCTTTCACTTTCAGTGTGAACCAAAGTACATGCATATATTGGCTATTTACTTTCATAGCCGATGAAAACAAATTCAGGTCCATGCCCAATGTTGCGAATAAGCCAGCCGCATCAGCCGCATGGTGCGAACCATATTTCTCGTCTCCATGTGATCCCACTTGGGGTGCCGGTATAAAACTTCCTGTCTGACTCAAATCATTTGCACGACGAATACAGACATATTTCCCTTCTACGAGATTATCTGGATCTTTATTCACGGCCAAGGTGTTGGTGACACAGGATATATTATGGGTGTTGCACGATACGATTTGGATGAACTTATCTGAAGAATTCAAAGCATGGTCGTTAATGCCACGAGCATATTTCTTTCCAAATCCATCTTCACTGCCCTGGGCTAGAAATCCTTTTACAGTATCTGAGAATTTTTCATAATACTTCACTTTATTGGAATGACCGACCCCTTTGGGGGTGCAATCAATTACAACCGTTGACCGCTTGATTGATTCTTCCGTTTCAAAATCAGGATCTATTCCCAACTTTCTAAACTCCTGTTCCTTCCCTTCATCCACAGATAGTCGTGCACCACGGCGCAGTAGGTCGCTTACTTTAGACCTATCCCGGCGAAGAGCCGAGTTTTTATGAAAGGTAACTTCATCGATCCCCAACTGATCTCTATAATCGCTTAGCAGTCCGATGAGCGGTTCACCAATCGTTCCCGTACCGATAACGTGAACAATTTTGCGTTCCATATTTATTTACTCCTCTTTAATAAATTATTTTGTTTCAGTTGATAAAGAAACCATCCGGCAATTGAGCCATAAACTAGGATAACTGCGGTAAGTAAATATTCCATAATCTAATTCGCTTCTTTCATGGATAAAATATTTGTCCGCAAGCGAATCATTAGACTTGACACGACCAATAATGATAAAAATGAGAAGATCAAAAGATAAGTTGGCAGCGGATTTGCACTGTCAAAATACTGCCCGACCTGTGGATGTGACTGCATTTCTGGTAACCAGAACTTTACCGATAAAAATATTAAAGGGACATCTAAAAATGCCAAAATTCCAACCACGGCTGCATATCGGGAAACCTGTTCCGGATTGCCTCCAAATTCCCGTAACATAAAATAACCCAGAAATATCAGGAAAAGGATTAGACTGGTAGTAAGGCGGGGCTCCCAAGGCCAAAATATACCCCAAGCCGGTTTGGCCCAAATGGGTCCCGTAGTTAAGACCAAAAACATGAAGATGGTTCCCACCTCGGCAAAAGCAAGACCACGACGATCCCATACTTTATCCTTCTTTATAAGAAATAAAATTCCCGAAATCATAACACACAAATACAGGAGAAATGCTGTCCAAGCAACAGGAACATGAATATAAAAAATATTGCCAAAAATACCCTGTGCCAAGTTCGGCGGTTCCAAGCTGAGAACAATATAAATATTGATCGCAGAAAGTGCAGCCGCTATTGCTGCATGAATTAAATTGTTTTGATGATTAAAAAAGGTCATTATTCTTCAACGATCCGGTTAAAGACCATGTATCCAAACAGGCCAAAAATTACAAAAAAAGAGCCAAGAATAAGAAACCAAAAATTCCACTCTGTCATAGGCTTTTGATCAAATAATGATTCTGTACATTTTGTCGCTGCAATAGCCACAGGCGATGCAGATGGAAATAGCAATATGGGAATCAATACATCACGCAATCCTGCCTGCAAAGTGATGCCTGAAATCAAACAACCCACAGAAACGATGGCGCCTGTTCCTAAAAAAAGAATTAGTGAAAATTGAAAAAATGAAAAGTTGGCCGGTAGATTCAAGAAAATGAAAAAGGGGACAATGAACAAGATTTCTGACATCAAGACGAAGAAAAGTGCCGAAATAACTTTTGATATATAAACAATTCCACGATCCACCGGTGCTGATGTCCAACTCCACATGGCATGTTCTTCCCGCTCCAGCGAGAAAAGGCGATTCAGCCCCAAAACAGATGTAAACAAGATCACCACCCACAAGAGTCCCGGAGCAAATGTGCGAATTAACATCGGTGCCACTTGGAACGCCAAGGCGAAAATCAGCGTAATGGATAATCCAAAAATAAACATGGATGTTATAATCTCTTTGGATCGCCATTCAATTTTCAAGTCTTTTAGTATAAAATGAATCAACATTGTTTTAGTTCTATAATTCGGTCTGTATTGGTACGCAACCAATCAGAATCATGGGAAACAATAATCATAGTTTTTCTCAATTCATTCCATTCTATTATAACGGATTCAAACAATTTGATTCCATCAACATCCAATCCGGTCAAAGGTTCGTCTAATAATAAAATATCGGGATCAAGAATTATGGCCGTGGCAAGTTTGAGCCGTTGGAGCATGCCCTGTGAATAAAATTTCACCAATTTATCCTGGGCAGAATCGAGCCTTACCTTGATCAAAATGTCAGAAATATTGCGGCTCGTTTTCCCATATAATCCAGAAATAAAGGCCAGGTTTTCGTGTCCGGTTAAACCGGGATAGAGTCCTACGGAATGGCCCAGGTAATACAGGTTTTTTCTTGGATCTGGATCATCCGAATTCACATCATTCTCTCCTATCCTGATCTCACCGGAATCAATAGACATGATACCGCTGATCATTTTGAGTAAAGTGGTCTTCCCCGATCCATTGGGACCGGAAAGGCCAATCTTTTCACCCGATTCCATTTTGAGAGAAAAAGATTGAAAAACGGGAGAGTGGTAAAATGATTTGGAAAGATTAGTGACTTGAAGATTCACGACACTTTTTTTAATTCTGCAATAATTTCTGAAATTTCCTGCTTAAGCGCTAACCGGCCGCCGTTGAAATCTTCGTCAGAAATATTCCCGATATGGTGATCCATTTCCAATTCTTTGATCTGGCGCAGCAGTACCTCCTTTTTTCGATCCAGGTCACCTTGGTTCATTTTTAGAGGGATTATTGATTCTCCTTCAAAAAGTGGGAAAATCACATACCACACTATACTGGAGAACAACGCAATAACGGCGGTTATAAAAACAAGATTCATGGTCTTAATCCTTTGCCGGCCAAAGACTGATGATGGTTCCAAATAATAGCACATACCTGCCAAACAAGTGGATTGATCAAAAATTTTAAATAAGTAATTTGTAGCCTCCTACCTGTTCCCAAGGATATAGAATAAATATCTTTTTTCAATGTATCATGCATATCTAAATTATTTTTTTCCTTAAAAAACAGCAGTTTCCTGCCACTCACCAAATTCTGCTTTCATGGCCACCACAATTTCACCCATGGTCACGTATGCTTTGGCCGCTTTTATGATAGGCGGCATCAGGTTATCTCCGTTTTTACAGGCTTCCTGTATTTCAAATAATCTCTCCTGCGCTTTTGTTTCATCACGGGATTTTTTCATGTTAGCCAATTTTTGCCGTTGGACTTCACCTGCTTCCGCACTGATTTCCAGAATTGGAATATCAATCTCTTCATCCTCTTTCACAAACCGATTTACACCCACCATGATACGTTGATTAGAATCCAACTTGGATTGGTAACCCGATGCAGCTCGTGCGATCTCACGTTGGAAATAACCTTGCTCAATAGCCGGAATGACACCTCCAATATTCTCAATTTCCTGAAAATATTGTTCTGCATCCTCTTCGATCTTATCTGTGAGTTCTTCAATAAACCAGGATCCACCCAATGGGTCAACCACGTTAGCAACACCCGTTTCAAAAGCGATCAATTGTTGCGTTCGCAGTGCAATCTCCGCTGCTTTTTCTGTTGGCAAGGCCAACGCTTCATCCATAGAATTGGTATGCAAACTTTGCGTCCCACCCAAGACACCTGCCAAAGCCTGAAATGCAGTACGAGCAATATTGATCTCGGGCTGTTGGGCAGTAAGACTGCATCCCGCCGTTTGGGTGTGGAAGCGCAATTTCCAGGACTTTTCACTCTTTGCCCCATACACATTTTTCATCCGCTTGGCCCAAATTCGGCGTGCAGCCCGGAATTTGGCAATCTCTTCAAAAAAATCTAAATGTGAATTAAAAAAGAAGGAAAGACGGGGTGCAAAGTCATCCACATCTAACCCTGCTTTCATGCCATGTTCCACATAAGAAAATCCATTTGCCAGAGTAAATGCCAATTCCTGCGCCGCGGTAGAACCTGCTTCCCGAATGTGGTAGCCGCTGATGGAAATCGTATTGAATTTTGGCATGTGTTCGGTGCAATAAGCCAGCATATCCGTAATGACACGCATGGATGGTTTCGGCGGGAAGATCCATTCCTTTTGGGCAATGAATTCCTTCAAGATATCATTTTGGAGGGTGCCGCGGAGTTGATCCAATGGCACACCTTGTTTTTCTGCTACAGCAATATAAAATGCAAGGAGAACAATGGCAGGACCGTTAATGGTTTGGGAAACAGAAATCTCACCCAAATTGATGCCGTCAAAAAGTGTTTCCATGTCCGCAAGAGAAGAAACACTGACGCCACATTTCCCTACTTCTCCTTTTGAATAGGGATGGTCCGGATCGTATCCCATTAGGGTGGGCATATCATAAGCTACGGAGAGACCGGTTTGCCCTTTTTCTAATAATTTTTTGAAACGGTGGTTGGTTTCTTCTGGTTTACCAAATCCAGCAAATTGGCGCATGGTCCAGAGTTTTCCACGGTATAAATTGGGATGGACACCCCGGGTGTATGGGAATTGCCCCGGGAACCCAATCTTATCCATGTAATCACTATTTGGGGAATCGGGGAAGTAACACAGATCCAGTTCTTTGCCTGATAAAGTATCAAAATCTGCGTCACGAGTCGACATAGATTTAGTGGTTTTTTTCCACTGGTTTAATCCATCTTGAAATAGAGTTAATTGTTCACTCATGGTCTAAAATATTTCCTGTGATCTTCCAGCTCTGAAAACTGTCCAACCTTCATATAGCATCCATAGAATCAGGGTGGCTAATATACAATCTATCACAAATAATAATGGATTGTTCCCAATGAAAGATTGGGCATTTACTGCCAGGGATGAGAGCGTGGTTACGGTAATAAAAATAAAAGGAATGATTAGAGGCAAAACTGGTTTATTCTTTTTCCAGAAATAGATGGATAACGTCATTAAAGTCAAAGCTGCCAACATTTGGTTTGATGCGCCAAAAATAGGCCACAATACCCAACCGGCCTGTGTTAATTCACCAGATACAGGATCAGCAATATTCCATAAGGTCAGTGCCAGTGCTGGCACAATAGCCACAAATGTGGCAATATAACGATTTTTCAATAACGGGACATTAATGGTTTGCCCCACTTCTATAAGAATGAATCGTTGGATTCTTGTCGCTGTATCTAAAGTTGTTGCGGCAAATGAAATAACCAATACAGCCATAATCGTTTTGGCAAGTGTTTGTGGAATTCCCAGAGACTGGATCAAAGCACCTCCACCTAATACAAAAGCAGTTGCTTTATTGGTGGCTGCATGTGCCCATGTATCATAATAAATATTCCAACTAAGATTATCTACAGCGCCAATAGAAGGTAGATTACAATTTGTAACCAAAGAAATTCCCGCCACAGCCGCAATGGTGGAAGCCAAGGCCAAGGTTCCCTCGCCAAGCATGGATCCATACCCTATCATTTTTGTATCCTGAATATTGGAGACTTGTTTTGATGTGGTACCAGATGCTACCAATCCATGAAATCCACTAATAGCTCCACAGGCGATGGTCACAAATAATAGAGGGAATAAACCAGGGACTCCCTCACCTGCCGATCTTATCATGGGTGCTTCTACAACCGGCTGAGCAATGGCTATTCCGATAAAGATCAAGACCAAACCAACAATCAATTGATGACTGTTTATATAGTCCCGTGGCTGGAGTAATAACCAAATAGGGAGCAGACTGGCAATCCCAGAATAAATAAATAGTAAAATAATCCAAAGAGTATATTGGGAGGCTTTGTCCATTCCAATGGCTTCGAATGAAAGTGGTGTGAAAGATCCAATATACACAAAAACATACAGCAGAATTAAGGCAATGATCGAGGGAATCAAAGCATCCACTTTTTTTCGATATAGTAAAAATCCAACGGCGAGTGCAATAATAATTTCAATATTTACAGGCAGAACGGCTGTAGGAATACTCACAAAAAGTCCTGCAATTGCCATAGCAAAAACAGCCAGCACTAGCCAACTTAACATCATGACAAAAATCAGGAACATGGTTTTTACACGCTTGTTGATAATGGTTCCGGTAATGTCTGCAATCGTCTTCCCTTTTTCCCGGACAGATACCACAAGCGCACCAAAATCATGAACGGCACCCATAAATATGGTTCCCAAAACGATCCAAAGCAGAGCCGGCAACCATCCCCAGAAGGCTGCAATGCAGGGGCCAATAATAGGTGCTGCACCCGCTATAGATGTAAAGTGGTGCCCAAAAAGAATCCCCTTTTTAGTTGGTACAAAATCTATTCCGTCTTGGAACTCTTTTGCCGGAACCTCTCCTGTAAAATCCTGGAGAGAATATATTTTAGTTGAGATATAAGATGCGTAAAACCGATAACCCAATCCAAACAGGATGAGTCCAATGAGTGCTAGAAATAAAGAATTCAATTTTTAAACGGAAACGGAGTCCTTTTCACCAACAAAATTACGAATTGATTGGGCGACACCATCAACGTCCAGTCCCAGCATTGTCAATATCTGATCACGGGAGCCATGTTCTACAAAGTTATCTGGTAATCCAAGTTTCTTAAACTTCCCTTGAAACCCATTTTCCAAAAGCCATCCGGCGACACCATCACCAAAACCACCTGTGGTCGTCCCTTCCTCCAATGTAATGATCTTTGCGAATTTTTTCTTAATGGAATCCAAGTATGCTGTATCCATGGGTTTAATGAATCTGCAATTCACCACTTCGCATGTGATTCCCGATGAAGCAGACTGTTTTGCCGCATCCAGAGCGGTGTAAACCATGGGGCCTACAGCCAGTATGGCTACATCCGATCCACGCTGTTCCACTTCCCATGATCCAATGGGCAGCATTTCTGCCTGACCATTTTCATCAAATTCCACGGAGCTTGCTTTGGGATAACGAATAGAAATGGGCTGATCTTTTATATTGAGTGCAGTGTATAGAAGATGTCTGAATTCATTGCCACTTTTTGGGGCTGTAACAATCATATTTTGAATACATCTCAAATAAGCAAGATCAAGGGCACCGTGGTGCGTGGGGCCATCTTCTCCGGCAATGCCGGAACGATCCAGACAAAAGATAACAGGAAGATGCTGGATAGCACAATCGTGTATGATATGATCATATGCTCGCTGTAAAAATGTAGAATAAATAGCTACAATGGGGCGGATTCCCTCTGTAGCAAGCCCCGCTGAAAATGTTACACCATGACCTTCAGCAATACCAACATCATAAAATCTATCCGGGAATTCTTTGGAATAGGGGACAAGTCCGGTTCCTTCCCGCATAGCCGCCGTAACACACACTGTATCTTCCCGGTTCCGGGCGATTTCACAGGATAATTTTCCAAACACATCCTGAAAGATAGGAGCATTCGATTTGGGTACATCTTTTTCAATTTTGTAAGGACGTTTACTATTGGGCTTCACCGCATGATATTTTACCGCATCATCATGGTACTCACGATTTTCAACATTCATGGAAACCATGCCCTTCCCCTTTTTGGTTAATACATGCAGCAATACCGGTTTCTGGATATCTTTAATATTTCCCAAGGTATGAAGGACTTCATCCAGGTCATGGCCATCTATAGGTCCAAAATATCTGAAACCCAATTCTTCAAAAAAGAGACCTGGTACGATTAAACTTTTGAGACTTTCTTCTACTTTCTTGATCAAGGTTCGGGTAGTGGTTTTCGCCAGTGGCAATTTACCCGTGAGATCCCAAAACTCATTTCGGATTCGGTTATAAAGTGGATTGGAGATTAGCCGTGTAAAATAAGTTGAGATAGCGCCTACATTAGGGCTTATGGACATTTCATTATCATTCAGGATAACGAGGAGTTGCCTCCCTAAATGGCCTGCGTTATTGATCCCTTCAAAAGCCAGTCCGCCAGTCATGGACCCATCACCAATAATAGCAGCAACACGAAAATCTTCTTTATTTTGGTGGCGGCCTTCAGCGACACCCAGAGCAGAAGAAATGGAAGTGGATGCATGTCCTGCACCTATAACATCATAGTCACTTTCGGACCGCTTTAAAAATCCACTCAATCCTTTGAATTTTCGGATCGTTGGAAAATTATCATATCTTCCTGTCAATAATTTATGGGCATAGCCCTGGTGCCCCACATCCCAGATCAATTTATCGTTCGGCGTGTTGTAAGTATAATGGAGTGCAACCGTGAGTTCGATCACACCCAAAGTCGGCGCCAGATGCCCACCGATCTGAGTTATAGTATCAATAGTATAATTTCGAAGTTCATCACAGAGTTCGTGGAGTTCTTCGTTTGAATACCCTCGTATATCTTTAGGAGATTTTATATTTGGTAAATAATTAAGTTGCATAAATCTGATTTAATTTTTTGGTATAAACCTCGCTGAATGGATCAAATAAGATTTGATGAAAAAGGTCAATACCATCTAATTCCGGGTGAAAAGACAACCCCAGATGATGCCCGGAAATCACAGCAACGGGGGACCCTTTAAATTCTCCAAGTACTTGTATATCATCTCCCATTTCAGAGATTTTTGGTGCACGAATCAAAGTTGTGGAAAACTCAATTTCCGTATTGGAATTAAAATGATATTTTACCATTTCTGTGGATGATTCTATTTGGCGACCGTAGGCATTTCGATCCACGCAAATATTAAGGAAACCTAAAGGGTTAACACGCTCATCCGGAACTTCTTTAGCCATCATAATGAGTCCCGCACAGGTCCCCATAACGGGGTGGTCTTTCCCAAAATTGATGAGCGGTTCTCGTAAGCCAAAAGAATCAATCAATAATGATAGAGTCGTGGATTCGCCTCCGGGAATCACCAGTCCATCAACTGAATCTAAATCTAATGGTACTTTCACAGGAACAGATTCAATATTGAGTCTGGAAAAAACGCGGTGATGCAGGGCAAAATCTCCCTGCAATTCTAATACGCCGACTTTAATTACCAGCCCCTTTCCTGTAATCTTTCTTCGATAGGAATTTCGGACATATCCAAGCCTTTCATGGCTTTTTTGAGACCTGAACTAGCTGCAGCAACTCGTTTTGCATCCTGATAATGAGTTGTTGCTTCTACAACAGCTTTTGCCCGTGCTGCAGGATCATCACTTTTAAAAATCCCGGAGCCCACAAAAACAGACTCGGCGCCAAGCTGCATCATGAGCGACGCATCCGCTGGTGTAGCAATCCCGCCAGCTGCAAAATTTGGAACGGGAAGCTTCCCCAGTTTTGCCACTTGCTGAACTAAGGATAAGGGTGCACCCAAATTCTTTGCTTCGGCTACAAGTTCGTCTTGACCAAGCAGGGTGACTCTTCTGATCTGAGTCATAACGGTTCTCATATGGCGCACCGCTTCTACAATATTCCCGCTTCCTGCTTCACCTTTGGTGCGGATCATGGCAGCGCCTTCCGCGATCCGGCGAAGGGCTTCTCCCAGGTTTCTACATCCACAAACAAAGGGTGCTTTGAAATCATTTTTCCAAATATGGTTATGTTCATCGGCTGGAGTCAAAACTTCACTTTCATCAATGAAATCAATTTCCAATGTTTCCAGTACTTGCGCTTCAGCAAAATGGCCAATCCTGCATTTCGCCATGACAGGAATAGAAACCTGCGCCTGGATTTCCCGTATCATTTCAGGGTCGCTCATCCTTGAAATACCACCATCTTTGCGGATGTCAGCTGGAATTCGTTCCAATGCCATAACAGCGCAAGCGCCCGCATCTTCTGCGATTTTTGCCTGTTCTGCGTTGGTCACGTCCATAATAACACCACCTTTCAGCATTTCTGCCAACCCGACCTTTACTTCAAATGTTCCTTTACTCATAGACTGTTTCCTCTTTAGTTACGTGCCCAATTTCTTTTATTTTTTCAACGACATCTCTAATAATATCATCGGGTGTGGATGCACCGGCAGAAATACCCACTACTTCACAATTTTCAAACCAGAATGCTTCCATATCAGATACACAAGTTACCTGGTAAGAGCTTTTATTTCTTTCCAATGCCAATTGAGTTAATCGTTTTGAATTTGCACTTGTAAATGATCCAATTACGATCATTACTTCGCATTGGGTCGCCAATTCCTTAATTTGTTCATGATTCCGTCGTGTTGGAAAACAAATTGTATTGACAAACCGTAGGTCAAAAACTTTCTGCATGAGTACATTAATGATCTCCTGGACATTCTCGATCATTTGTGTGGATTGGCTCACTACGCCGGCTTTTTTCATTTTTCGAAGTGCCTTCGCTTCTTTCACATTGGCAAGGATAATGGGATTCTTTACTTGTGCTGCTATACCCACAACTTCATCATGCCCATGATCGCCAATAATAATTGTTCGCCGTCCTTCCGCTTCCAGTTTTTTGATCTCATCATGGATCTCCGTTACCAACGGGCAAGTTGCATCAATGATATTCATTTTTTTTTGATTTGCTTTATCCCATATATTTGGCGCCGTTCCATGTGCACGAAAAAGAATCGGTTTATCGGACGGAACTTCAACCAATTCATCCACAACTTTCGTACCTGATTTGGAAAGATCTTCCACAACTTTCTCATTATGGACGATGGTACCTAGCATATAAACCTCACCGTAATCTTTGGCCGTATCGTAAGCAAGATTCACTGCATCTCTTACACCGAAACAATAGCCTGCATCCTTGGCCAATAATATTTTCATGAGGATCCGTTCATTTTTTGTCGAATGGATTCAATAGAAGCATTCACAGTTTTTTCTTTTACATCCATCAATGATCCGGAGACCATAGCACCAGCGGCCAAGGGATGTCCGCCGCCGCCCAAAGATTTTGCAATGTCATTCACGATAAATTTCCCTTTGGAACGAAAATTGATTCGACAACTTTCAACATTTTGCTCAACGATCATAAGAGCCACCTCTACACCGCGAATCGTACGAACCAGATCAGTAAAACCGTCCACATCTGCTTTCGAAGCGTGAGCTAGATCCATCATTTCTTGAGTAATAATAAACCATGCCAAATTACCATCTAATTCGTAATGTAGATTAGTTAAAAGTTCACCCATAAGCCGCATCCGTGACTTGGTGCTATTCTCGTAAACACTTTGATAAATCGTGTGAGTTTCTACGCCAGATTCTACACATTGAATGGCGATCTCGTAGCATTTCTTGTCCGTATTGCTGTATCGAAAACAACCTGTGTCAGTCATAACTGCAGTGTAAATCCCTTCAAAACTTTTTTTAGAAATGGGATCTGTCCGGGCAATTTGTAAATAATCGTATACCATACATCCTGTGGCAGCAGCAGATAAGTCCACCACATTATGGGTAAATGGGTGCTCATCAGGGTGCGGATGGTGGTCGATATTCAAAGTTTTTAATCCATGTGATTTAATTGCATCTACAATTGTTCTTATTCGAACAAAATTTCCGACATCAAAAATGATAACCAGATCCACATCTTTAATCCAATCCTCGTGAAAATCCTGATCATAGCATTCAAATATTTGGTCGGAATTCAAAAACGAATAATAATCGGGTATAGGAGAATAATTGATAACTCTCACATCTTTCCCAGTCTCCTTCAAATGGTAATAGAGTCCGCATTCGGCTCCCAAGCCATCACCGTCTGGATTTTCATGTGTTGAAAGCATAATTCGATCTGCAGCGCTTATCACTTCATGCACCTGATGCCAGTCTATTGATGTATTATTAAAATTCATATTATTTTTTAATGATCCCATTGAATTTCATTTGTTCCTTCATCCATTTGGACTTTTCGAGCCAAAACAAACAGATAATCTGACAAACGGTTTAAAAATATTTTGTGAAGATCTGAATCTTCTTTTGTTTCAGCTAAAGCGACAATATCTCTTTCTGTATTGCGGCATGCAGTCCTTACAATATGAATTCGAGCAGAAAGTTCCGTTCCTCCCGGCAAAATAAATTCCTTTAAAGGAGGAAGTGATTCATTCAATTTTTCTGTTTCATGCTCAAGCCAATTCAAGCGTTCTGCACTCAAAAGCTGCAACTCTATTCCGGGCATGGCCAATTCGCCACCAAGATCAAAGAGGTCCTGTTGGATTCGTTCCAAATCATTCTTAACCGGACTTCTCGCCACAACCATGGCCCACCCAAGCAATGAATTTAAATAGTCCATTGATCCTATCGCCTGGATACGAATATCAGTTTTGGAAACTCTTCTCCCGTCTCCCAGACCGGTTTGGCCTCCATCGCCTGATTTTGTGATTACTTTAGAAACGCGCATTAGAAAAAGAGAAATGATACCAAAATAAAAAGTGGGAACAGGATTGGCAATGCCCATTTAAAAAAGAAACCAAAGAAACTGGGCATCTCGATCCCCGATGCTTCAGAAATAGATTTCACCATAAAATTGGGTGCATTTCCGATATAAGTATTGGCCCCCATGAAAACTGCTCCTGCAGAAATGGCTAAAAGAGTGTTTGGCAGATCTTCCATGAGTGTGGTAGCATTACCACCCGCCGTATTAAAAAAGACCAAGTAAGTTGGTGCATTATCCAAAAAACTGGACAGAATTCCTGTTGCCCAGAAATACATGAAATCGATAGGACTTCCATCTCCATTTGAAACAGAAGAAACAATAGATGCTAATGCACCATGAGTTCCTGCTTTCAGGATAGCGATGGCTGGAATAATTGTTACAAAGATACCCGCGAATAATTTGGCCACCTCGATGATAGGAAACCATGTGTAATCATTAGCGGTGCGTATCTTACGCGATGTCAATATCCAACTGGCATAGGTCAATCCAAGGAGCAACCCATCCCGAACCAAGTTTTGTATTTCCAAGCGGATATGAAAAACATCAAAATAGATACCTCCCCCATCCCAAAATCCACTTAATAAAACACCTCCGATTACACCTAAAAGTAATAGCAAGTTAAAGGAACCTTCTAAACCGAGTTTATGAGATTCGTCATTTTGATTGGATTCCGGGATAAGCTCATGTCCGAAATAATACTTATCAAACATATAAAAAAGTACCAATAAGCAAATAACCATAAACACCATGGGCTTCAGCATAGCTGTGGTAGTCCAAAAGAAATCCACACCTTTTAAAAACCCCAAGAATAGAGGTGGATCTCCAAGTGGTGTCAGGGAGCCACCAATATTTGCTACGAGGAAAATGAAGAATACAATCAGATGAACTTTATGCTTTCGGTGAGCATTTGCACGAATCAACGGACGAATCAGAAGCATAGCTGCTCCCGTCGTTCCCATCCAACTTGCCAGTATTGTCCCGATCAAAATGATCAAGGTATTTACGCTGGGAGTCCCAACAAGAGTTCCTGTTAATCGTACACCACCGGAAATTGTAAATAAAGCTAAAAGTAAAATGATAAACGGGATATATTCCAAAAACGCCACATGAAGTAGTTCATATAAGGTGATCTCCCAACCTTCCTTAAATAAGAATGGGCCAATCAATGAAACAGCCCAGAAAAGAGATACTTTTCCGAAATGATGATGCCAAAATAGGGGAGCGACTAATGGGAATACCGCTATAGATAACAAGATACCAATAAAAGGGACCACCCAAATAATATTTAAGTTCCCTATACTCCCATCTAAATGGGGGACTTCACCATGTGCATCACCACCGGCCAAGATCAACGCAGGGACGGCTATCAAAATTATAGATAGTATCTTATGTTTCATGATGGTTTAATATCAGTTTTACCGAAGTCTCAAAATTACAATGTTTCACTTATAAAATGGAACCCTGATCAAATATAATTATATCGGTATTGGAGAACTTTTCTCCAGTAATTTCGGGCATGGAAATTTTTCTGGGAATTACAGTTTTTGCTATTGCAATCGCAGGTATGGCTATTGGGGTCATTTTTAATAATAAACCGATATCAGGTTCCTGCGGTGGATTGAATCCCAATGGCGTTTGTTCCATTTGTGGTGGTAATCCTCAAAAATGCGAAAATACTGAAGCTGATTCAGTTAGCGTATAATTTCGTAAATAGAGTCTTCTATCTTCGCGCCAACGGATCTCGCAACACGTCTTGATCCGTCTTTTTCATCAAGAATCCAAACGGCTTTTATATCCGGATTTTCTGTCACTTTCTTTAATCCCGTTTCATAATCCATTACCATTAATGCCGTTGCCCACGCATCTGCCACCATGCAAGAATTTGACAGGACAGTTACAGATAGAACATTTGTCTGAATGGGAAAACCGGTTTTTGGATTGATTGTGTGTCCAAGAGTTTCACCATCTATGCTAACAAAATTTCGGTAATTCCCCGAAGTCGCAACCGCTCCGCCATCCGAGTAAACAATTGCAGCAAATATTTGATTTGACTTATTCCCACCGGAAGGGTTTTCAATGCCAATTGACCAGTATTTATTTAACTGATTTCGTCCAGAGCATTGTACTTCCCCACCAATTTCTACAAAAAGATTTGTGAATCCCTTGGATTGGAGAAAATGAAAAACTTCATCCACGGCAAAACCTTTAGTGATAGCATTTAAATCCAGTTTTGTTTTAGGATGCTTTTTAATAATAGTTTTCTCCACAACATTAATTTTTTCGTGCCCGGTATAGAATAAGACAGTTTCAATTTGTTTTTGGTCCGGTATCCCAGAATTAGGATCAGGGCCAAAACCCCATATTCCCATAAGATCAAAAACTGTGATATCAAAAAACCCATCCGTCTTTTCCGATACATCCAAAGCTGCTTTAACCACCGTCATAAATGATTCAGAGATCGCGTATGGTTCAGTCGAATGAGTAAAATTGAATTGGGATATTTCACTATTCGGGTCCCAGGTTGACATTTGCTTATCCAGGGAGAATAAAATGGAATCAATCCCTTTTTCTAAAATTTGGGTGTCCATGCTTTTCTCTAATGGAATTGCCTTGATCGAGTAAGTGGTTCCCATGGTTATACCTGAAAAATGGATCAAGTCTCTTTCTCGACTGCAACCAATCAAACAGACGAAAAAGCCCAACAATAGTTGGGCTTTTTTAAAATTCATCTTATAATAATAATTATCCAAAACTATCGTAGGCGATCATTTCCGGTTCAACACCTATACTATCCAACATCCCTTCAACAGCACTGATCATAGGTGGGGGTCCACACATATAATACTCAACTTCTGTAGGGTCGTCATGTTTTGACAAATACTCATCATGGAGTACTTGGTGGATGAATCCTGTGGAACCCTTCCAATTATCTTCTTCCATAGCATCCGAAAGAGCAACCTGATAATTGAAATTTGGAAACTGATCTGCAAGATCTTTAAAATGCTCGTCATAAAACATTTCTCGAAGAGAACGTGCACCATACCAAAATGAAACTTTTCGTCCTGTTTTCAGAGTTTGGAATAAATGAAATAAATGGGACCGCATGGGCGCCATGCCGGCACCACCACCAATGTAAACCATTTCCCGATCAGTCTCTTTGATAAAAAATTCACCATAAGGCCCGGAAATAGTTACTTTATCTCCTGTTTTCAAATTAAAGAGATAAGAAGTTGCCAAACCGGGAGGTACATCATTCCATAGCGGCGGCGGCGGCGTAGCGATCCGAACATTTAACATGATGCGGTTCCCTTCGGCTGGATGATTCGCCATAGAAAAAGCACGGAATAACGGCTCATCATTATTAGCAACCAAATTCCAAATTTTATATTTATCCCAATCCGGATGATATTCATCTTCTACATCAAAATCCTTAAATAACAAATTTCTGTATTCTGGAATATCAATCTGGATATATCCACCAGCTTGGAAATTAAGGCTCTCCCCTTCAGGTAAATCCAATACCAATTCTTTGATAAAAGTGGCAACGTTCTCATTAGACTTGACAGTGCATTCCCATTTTCGAATACTGAAAATTTCATCAGGGACATGAATATTCATATCTTCCTTCACTTTGACCTGGCAAGCAAGACGCCAATTTTCCTTTGCTTCGTTGCGACTAATATGGCCGGTTTCAGTTGGGAGTATCCCACCACCACCATCTAAAACCTGACATTTGCACATGGCGCAAGTTCCGCCACCACCGCATGCTGATGGAAGATAAATGGTTTCATTTGCTAATGCAGATAATAGTGTTCCGCCAGGACGAACCTTAAACTTTTTATCTTCTTCACCATTCACAGTAATTGTCATTTCACCCTGTGGCAGGAGCTTACTTTCTGCAAAATTAATGATGAGAACCAAAACCAGGATCACCCCAGTGAAAACTGTAATGGCTAAAAGAGTCAATTCCATTAGAGATCAATTCCAGAAAAAGCCATAAATGCCATGGATAAAAGTCCCGTTAGAAGCATGGTGATTCCCAATCCACGAAGTTTAGCAGGTACATTTGAATAGCGCAGGCGATGACGAATAGAAGCCATAGAAACGATGGCTAAAAAAAAGCCCATACCAGACCCAAAACCAAATACGGTGGATTCCAATAAAGTATATTCTCTTTCAACCAGAAAAAGCGATCCGCCAAGGATTGAACAATTCACTGCAATCAAGGGCAGAAATATGCCAAGATTATAATATAAAGTCGGGGAGAATTTATCCAGGATCATTTCCACTAATTGAACGATGGCAGCGATGACGGCAATAAATACAATAAAATTCAGGAAACTCAAATCTACATCCGGGAAACCAGCCCAAGCCAGAGCACCATCCTGCAGAAAATAATTGGAGATTGCCCAGTTGGCCGGTGCTGTTATCATCAAAACAAATACCACTGCAAACCCGAGACCAATAGATGTATCAATCTTCTTAGAAATCGAAAGGAATGAACACATGCCAAGAAAATAGGCTAATAGGATGTTCTCAACGAACATGGCTTTGGTGGCCAGACTGATATAATGTTCCACGCCTATTCCTCTTCGATGTCCGCTGATATCCGGTGGACCCAGACAATTAAACCTAAAATAATGAATGCCCCAGGTGACAACGACATGAGTCCCATATTTTCATATCCGGCAGCATAAGCAGAGTCTGGGATGATTTGATATCCGTAAATCGTTCCACTACCCAGTATTTCCCTGAAAAAAGAGACAACAATCAAAATACCACCGTAACCGAGTCCATTTCCTAACCCATCCAAAAAAGATTTACCAGGAGAATTCTGCATAGCGAATGCTTCGGCCCGCCCCATGACAATACAATTGGTAATAATCAATCCCACAAAGACGGTAAGTTGTTTGCTGATGTCATACAAGTATGCTTTTAGGATTTGATCGGTAATAATTACGAGAGATGCGATGATAGAAAGTTGAACTATGATCCGAACTTTTCCTGGGATCAGATTACGAAGTAAAGAAATCAACGTATTGGAAATAGATAAAACGGCAACTACAGCCAATGTCATAACAACTGCCGTATCCATTTTCACAGTTACAGCTAATGCTGAACAGATTCCTAATACCTGGAGTGTAATGGGGTTATTTGCACTCAATGGATCCGTGAAAGCCTGTTTGTATTTTTTCTCAAGGAATGCCATTAACTTTGTCTGCCTCTCACTTGTTTAAAAAAAGGTTCATATTTTCTAAGATCATCTTTCAGGAAAAACTGCAATCCTTTTCCAGTGATGGTCGCGCCGGAAATACCATCTACTTTATGATAAGCTTCCTGATCATCGGATTCAACTTTCCCTTTAATAACGTGAATACCAATCAATTGATCTTTTTCATCCACGAATCTTTTGCCAATAAAATTTTGCTGAAACCAGGCCTTGTCCACTTCAGCACCCAATCCCGGTGTTTCACCATGCTTATAAAATGTGATCCCCTTTACAGTTCGTCCATCCGGTTCAATAGCAAAATATCCAAAAAGTGTCGACCATAATCCTTTACCGGCAATAGGTATTGCATACCCGCCCACTTTGTCGCCGATTTTTTTCAAATAAATAGGCAGGAATTCAATGTCCTTTTCAGTATCTATCTCCTTAGGATCTTTTTCTGTCCTCTCACCAGAAGCATCTAAAACAACCGCCTCAATATTCTCCTGGAATAATTTTTGAATTTCATCTGAAGTCCAAGGCGTTTCTCCTCCAGGTTTGAACCCAAGGGATACCAGAATATTTTTCTTCATATCATTTTCCACATTGGTAACCTGTAGATCTCTTAAGCCGTCTGCCGCTAAAGCAATAATAAAACCTAATATCATAGTCACGATGGATGTGAATCCCAGTGTGTAGAGGTTACTGCGCATAGCGAACCATCCGTCGTTTTATGTTGCCCTGAATCACAAAATAATCAATAAGTGATGCAAATGCATTCATGAGCAATATTGCCAGCATGGCGCCTTCAGGATAAGCAGGATTGATAGATCTAATAATTACTGTTAACCCGCCAATAAAAATCCCGTAAATCCAACGTCCTTTATCCGTATGAGCACCGGTGACAGGTTCTGTGGCCATAAATGCTACGCTAAAGGCAAACCCGCCCATGACCAAATGATAATGGGCTGGAAGTGTGAGCATGGTATTGGTAGAGCCCGTTATTTCAGCCATGAAATTTGTGAGGGCGGCCATGCCTGTAAGTCCCAATATTGCACCTACCATTACTCGCCAGGAAGCAATACCTGTAAGGGCAAGAAATACTGCACCAATCATAATCCATAAGGTACTGGTTTCTCCAATGGAGCCCGGGATCCAACCCATGAACAAATTGATCCAAGAGAAATCAAATTGGGTCACAGACTCAAGAAGGGTAACCGCATCTTGGCTCAATTCTGCTGCTGGTACGGCTAACGCTGTGGCGCCGGAATATCCATCCGGTCCCGATACCCAAACTTTATCGCCGGAAATTCGTCCCGGATATGTAAAAAATAAAAACGCACGAGCTACCAGTGCAGGATTAAATATATTCATGCCCACTCCACCAAAGATCTCTTTCCCAATGACAATACCAAAAGTGGTGGCTACGGCAACCTGCCAGAGTGGAATGGTGGGTGGCATAACCAGTGGGATCAAGGCACAGGTAACTAAAAATCCTTCGGAAACAGGATGACGCCGAACTACGGCGAACAGGAGTTCCCAGAATGCACCAGATGCAAAAGCCACAGCAATGATTGGCAGTATTTTCAAGGCGCCATTCATTAGGTTTTCCTGCCATGTAGAAGATTGTCCCAGTGCCACGGCCATTTGATACCCCACATTCATGGCGCCAAAAATATAACAGGGAATCAAGGCAATTACTACCAAGATCATGACACGCTTTACATCAACACTGTCCCGAATGTGTGGACCGGAATGAGTCCGCTCATCTGTGCTAAAAAGAATGGTATCCGTGGCTTCAAAGATCGGGTATAATTTTTCAAGTTTACCATCCGCTTTAAATGTGGGAGCAACTTTATCTAATATATCTCGGAGCCACTTCATTGTCTATCCTTCCGCTTCCAGCAGATTCAATCCATCGCGGATCACTGAGCCCACATCGATCTTGCTGGGACAGGCAAAAGAACAAAGGGCAAAATCTTCATCATCACATTCCAACATGCCTAATTGTTCCATCTCTTCGATATCCTGGGCCAGGATAGCACGATACAGGGCATTGGGATACACATCCATGGGCAGGACATTTTCCCAGGCATTGATGGGCACCATGGCTCGAAGTTCACCATTTTGGGCTGTATTAAAATTAAAAAGCTTTTCGCCAAAAGTTAGAAAAGTATTGGTGAGGCTGTATTTTGATTTGCTATTCCCAACCGCCAACATGCCCATAAAGGGTCGTTCAACAGAATCAAGGACAATACTTACAGATGAATCATAAAATCCCAAGAAATTATCTACTTCAACGGTTTGTCCAGTTAGAACATTTCCAGAAATCAATCTTGTCGGTTCACTTATATCTTGGTTTACGATCAGGGAACCAATACTTGCACCAATTTTTGCAGAAACAGTCTGGGGATTTATTGCCCCAGGGCCGGCAATGCTTACAAGAATATCTGGGCTATACGATCCATTTAAGAATAGTTTTCCAAGTGTAATAACATGCTGAGCATTTACACTCCAAATTATTTCACCAGGCTTGATAGGTTTTGAATGATGGATCTGGATACCCACATTTCCTGCCGGATGGGGACC
>CAWVTW010000002.1:0-51601 GCA_963933175.1 uncultured bacterium | reverse complement strand
GAAGATCGGTTTCCACTGCGGCAATACACAACAATTTTCTTTTCTTTGAATTTTTTGATTTCATCAATTCTTGATTCCAGTGACTTCACGGGAATATGGGTCGAATTGGGGATATGGCCCGTATCATGCTCTTGTTTTGTTCGCACATCAATGAAAATATAATTATGATTAGATAACAACTTTTCACCTTGATGACTACTTAGGGTTGGAATGGCTTCAGGATTACTTTTTACACAACTCCATAGAAAGTTTAGCGCAAATACTGTTGTAGCGATGATAAAAAATAATTTCATTTTTAAATGGGCCAAAGAATCGGTAAAAAGTAAACAGCGGAGATCCAAAATACCAATGCCAATGGAAATCCAACTCGGATATAATCACTGAATTTGTATCCACCCGGACCATAGACCATCAAATTGGTTTGGTATCCAACCGGTGTAATAAATGAAGCAGATGCTGCAAATGCCACTGCAAAAATGAATGCTCTAGGTTCAAATTCCATTTGCTGTGTTACAGCTAGGGCTATGGGAGTCATAATAATCGCTGTAGCAGCATTAGACGAAACTTCTGTCAAGATCATGGTGATCAAATATATCAATGCTAAAAGTGCATGCGCTTGCCATTCAATAGGAGCCATACGTGCGGCTGAAGAAATAAAACCGCCTAACCATTCTGCTGCACCAGATGATTCTATAACAATACCTACCGGAATCAATGCAGCAATAAGAACAATCACTTGCCAATGAATGGATTGGTATCCTTCCTGGGGTGTAATAACCTTCATAGCCAGTAATAAGACAACACCGATCATGGCTCCGCCCATGATTGGCATGATGCCCGCAGCGGCCAATCCAATCCCTCCCAAAACTACCACAATGGACATCCACCAGAATCGTTGTTTTCGCAATTTTGCTTCCACTTCTCCCAATACGATAAAGTCTCCTCTTTTGGATAATTCATTTACCTTATTGGATGGACCATATACTAAAAAAGTATCAAATGCATGGAGGACGACATGTGCGATCTTTTTCCGAAAAATGGTACCTTCTCGACGGATGGCCAGAATGAATGCACCGTATCGCCGGCGAAAATTTGACGTCATCAAACTATGGCCAACTAAATCCGATTGTTCTGTCAACAAACATTCCACCAACACATTGTCTTGTCTTTCTAATTCCTGTTGCGTCAATTTTTCGTCAGTTAATAAAGTAATTTTTTCCACTTCTTTCATGCTGAGAAAATTGTCCAGCGTTCCCCGGACAAACAGAATATCACCTGCTTTTAGTATTGTCTGGCGGATATTGGATGTGATCATTTTCTCATCTCGAAGAATGTCTAAAACCATCACATCATAATGTTTATTGATGCCACGGTCTAAACAACTTGTCCCCACCAATGGTGACTCTTCCTTGATTTTCATTTCAGTCAAATATCCACCCAGGTGATAACTCTTTGTTAAACTGGATGTGACAGTTCGAGATGGTAATAATTTGGGCGCAATAAAAAGAATATAGAGTAATCCGATGGACATTAGAATTACACCATATCGAGCAAATTCAAACATACCCATGGGTTCAACATTTGGTTCAGAAACGTAAATTGAATTCACCAGTAGATTTGTGGATGTCCCCACTAAAGTGAGCGTACCACCCAATATAGCAGCATAACTCAATGGTATCAACATTTTGGATGGGCTCAGTTTATATTTATGAGCCAACCGAATTGTTACCGGCATAAAAATTGCAACTACAGCTGTATTGTTCACAACCGCTGAAGCCAAACTAATGGTGAATAAATAAACAGCTCTTCCCAGGAGCCTGGAGCGGTCTGCAATCTTATTGATCCGAATAACAAGATACTCAAGAATACCTGTTTTCTGGAGAGCATGACTCAAAATAAACAGGAAAGCAATGGTAAGCACTGCAGGATTTGAAAAACCGGAGATAGCCTGCTCCGGAGTCAAATATCCAAATAAGAAAAGGATAGAGAGAAGAATCATGGCTGTAACATCGATTGAGAAGATCTCGGTCACAAATAGGATAAACCCCAAGGCAAGTAAGCCAATTACAATAGCAATATCAGGTGTCATAGAAGCAAATTTAATTCAAGAGATTGAAGAGAACAATCTGGGAATTAATCAATTGAAAGGATGTTCTCCAACGTGGGATCTTGCCGCCACGGGTTTAAATGACCTTTTTTCGGGATGATTAGAGAGATCATCCTTTTTTAACATGGCATTTATAATTGTATCCATAATGACATCCCGTCGTGTATTATTCAATACAGCAATGACAAAAATAGGGTATTCTGCTTCCGGAAGTGCTTCCTCCCACTCATCAAAAATATCCGTTTCATCTAGGAATTTGTCCACATCCGGTTCATTTTTTAAATGGTGTACCACAATATCCATCAGGGATATCAATTGTTCTTTCAATTGGTTATAATTCAACGAAATTAAATGATTCATGGTTCCAGGATAACCTCCTCATCCACATCATCAATCTGCGTTTTGGCAACATAGTCCTCCGCATATTTTTTATAAACTCCTGACTTTACAAAAATCTCAAATAAATCTTCATCGATATGATAATCATTTTTCATAAATCCCATAATACGCATAGCAGTAGATAATTTTTTTCCATCTTTATAGGGGCGATCCGCAGCAGTGAGTGCTTCATAAATATCTGCAATAGCCATCATTTTTGCTTGGGTGGACATTTGGTTTGCTTTCAACCCTTTTGGGTAACCGGTTCCGTCCATTTTTTCATGATGTCCACCAGCAAATTCCGGCACATTTTTCAGATGCTTCGGATAAGGAAGTTGCTCCAGCATTTCGATGGTAATGACAATATGGTCATTAATGATTTCTCGTTCTTCGGGGAGCAAAGTTCCTTTTGGAATATTGAGGTTTTTTAATTCTTCATCTGTTAAAAAATTTTGTTTTTTGCCATATAAATTAACTTGTTGTTCACCAATAGAGTTTACACGATCTTGAAGGTCTGGTTTCATGAATTCACCTCCAACATTACACGTTTCTAAAAATGCCATATTTTCTTCTATTTGGCGAACGGTCTCTTTGTACTCTTCATCGAATGTGTCGGATTTTTGTCCATTGAGTTGCCGTTTGAGAAAAGCGATTTCCGCATCTCGTTTTAAGAGCTCCATGCGCGTTTTAACCAATTCAATACGATCAAAAATTGTTTCAAGTTTTGTACTTTTATCCACTACATGGGGCGGTGTAGCCACTTTCCCGCAGTCATGGAGCCAAGCAGCGATGTATAATTCATACCGTTGGTCTGCCGTCATGGAAAAATCTTTGAATTTTCCTTCAGTTATTTTAGCAACCGCATCTGCAAGCATCATGGTAATCACCGGAACACGGTTACAATGGCCACCGGTGTATTCAGATTTTTTATCAATGGCGGTGGCAATCAATTTGATAAATGCTTCGAAGAGTGTCTTGAGTTCCTCCACCAAACGCTTATTGGTCAAAGCCACGGCACCCTGAGATGCCAATGATTCTAACTGTTCCTGCATTTCCTTGTTGAATGAGATGACCTCATCGTGGTCATTCCGAGCATTGATCAGCTGCATAACACCAATGATCTCATTCTCATGATTTTTCAGGGGAACCGTTAAAAAAGATTTGGAACGATAACCGGATTTTTCATCAAAATTCTTGGTCCCTTCAAAATCAAACCCTTCTTCTTCGTACGCGTCATGGATATTGACTGTCTTTTGGGCGAGTGCAACATAAGCTGAAACATTCTGTTTATTGGGTGTTTGGTTATCCATCCAAAGTTTAACTGGATAATATGGGATCTCTATCCCAGATGTTCCCCCCATGTTTATATTCATGGTATCATTACGCATTATTTCAAATTTCAGGTTCCCATCTTTATTCATAGAATAGAGAGTTTGGCCATCCGCACGGGTAATCGCCTTAGCTTCTTCCAGGATCATCTCAAACAAACGATCGGTATTCTTTTCCGTGGAAAGAGCCATGCCAATCTCGCTTAAGCGGTGAAGCCTATCTTCTAAAAATTTGATTCTGTTTAATGCATCCATAAATATCTTCAGTGTCCTCCATTTGAGGCACATAAAATTATATCATAAATAGATGGTAAAAAGAGAGTATTTATTTTAGGCTAATGAACTTTATTATTTTTTGAAAACTTTCCCTGAATTAATATAAAAATTTAATCACAGTTTAAAACGTTCAATCTTTATTAAGGAAAAAATGCGATAGATTCAAGATTAAATATTTTTTTAATAATCAATTTGTCTTCAATTTTCATAAAGACTCTCCATTAATTTCTCTTATGGACACAGGGCTCCAAACCCGGATTAACGAATCCATTTCCCAAGCTTATAAGGGAAATTTGACCGCTGATGCATTGATCCGCCTGGTGAATGATTGTTTGGATCAATCTCCGGATCGCGAAATTATTCATCAGTTCCTTGACCTGGCTCATTTTCAATCCGTTGCAAAAATAATTTCTAAAGCCAACGTAACCGAAGAATGGCTGGAGCAAGTTGTTCGACTCATTGATCTTTCCCAATTCCATACAGGAACCATGATACAGCAACGGGCAAAACGGTATGGCGATAAAACTGTTTTTAATATGATTCGCGGTGATGATCTCCACACTCTATCCTACTCAGATTTATGGTCAAAAATCCAAATGACCGGAAAAGCACTTTCTGTCTTAGGTGGACCGGAAAAGCCACCTGTTATAGGTCTTCTCACCTACAATCAACTAAATGGTGTTTTGGTGGACTTGGCCTGCTTATCATTTGGGATTCGTGTGATTCCCATTCCACTGAATTCAACCTCCGAGCATCTCTCGTATATTTTAAAACAATCAGAAATAAATCACCTCTTTGTTGGTGGCAAAACAGCTATTCGCCTTTGGAATGAAGTGCATCACAACTACGACATTCTTGTGATTGGCTTGAATGATTCAAACTTAATCCAAGGAAAGGTCATGGATTGGGAGATATTTTTTGAAAATCGGGATCGTTCACAAAATTTTGATGTAGATCAGCGTTTGTCCTACGTGTCAATGGATCGCACCCAGACTATTATGTATACATCGGGCTCCACCGCAAACCCGAAAGGGATTACATTTAATCAGAGTAATATTATCAGTAAACGATTTGCCCGGGCCTTGGCTTTACCTGAGTTTGGTTCAGATGATATATTTCTTTGTTATTTGCCACTCTTTCATACATTTGGACGATATTTCGAATTGATGGGGAGCATTTTTTGGGGAGCTACCTATTCTTTCGCCGAATCACCCGCTTTTAATTCATTGTTAAAAGATTTTCCCATGGTGAACCCTACCATTTTTATAAGTATTCCAAAGCGGTGGGTTCAACTCTACGAAATGCTGGAAAAACAATTAGACATGGATTCTGAAGATAGTGAAACCATAGAGACAAAATTAAAATCCATCACAGGTGGAAAATTGAAATGGGGATTGTCAGCGGCAGGTTATTTAGATCCTGATATTTTCAAATTTTATCAATCCCATGGTGTGAATGTTTTGAGCGGATATGGTATGACAGAAGCTACTGGCGGTATTACTATGACGCCACCCACTGAATATATCATCGATTCTGTTGGAATAGCTCTCCCAGGAATAACACTGAAAATCGCTAATGACGGAGAATTATGTCTGAAAGGTTCCTACGTTACAGATGGTTATTATAAGGAGGATGATTCGGATGTAATTATGGATGGCTGGTTCCACACGGGCGATATTTTTGAAGAAAAAGATGGGCATTATTTTATCGTCGATCGTAAAAAAGATATATATAAAAATAGTCGAGGCCAAACCATTGCGCCCCAAAAGATCGAGAACCTTTTTCAGGATTTTGATTCAGTCAAGTCGGTCTTTCTTGTGGGTGATGGCCGGGAATTCAATACAATTTTAATATTCCCGGATACCACGAATTCCCTCATTAACATTGAAACTACGGATAAACAGGCCATCCGTGATTTATACAGTTCTATAATCTTGTCAGTGAACAGCTTTCTGTCTCCATTTGAACGAATTGTGAATTATGTCATAATCAATAGGGATTTTTCTGCAGAAAAAGGTGAATTGACAGCCAAAGGAACATTTAATCGAAAAAATGTTTTAAAGAATTTTTTTCATATTATTGAACCCCTTTATGAAAAAAATTATGTAGCCCTTTATTCCGGCTCAAAAGAGATCCGAATTCCAAATTGGTTGCTTCGAGAGATTGGAACCGTTCGAACTAATGTGAAATGGGATGGACGAAAAGTTTCTATCAAAGGTCAAACCGAATCACTTCTGGTTTCCTGGGTGGATACCAAGATCCAAATAGGTGATTTTACCTATTCTATTGATTCAGATATATTGGATTTTGATGCTCTGATCCAATCACCCACACACTGGTTAGGCAATTTTGGAATAACAGAATTTACCGGCCCTATTATCTACCGGTTAAAAGAACCTGAACTTTACATTACAGTTCAAATTCATGAACCAAAGATCGGGGCATCTTTTTCTCCCGTAACTCCAGACAATAAAAATGATATTTTACTGTATAATTTCCATTTGGCAGTTCGACAATACTTGGCAGATGATCCAAGTGTATTTAATTACTTGAGAGAAGTAGTTGATGGCGATCTTGGGAATTGGTCCGGCGTTTTAATTGATACATTTTTGAATTATCAATCTCATTCAGACCCAACATTTCGCATAAAACTGATTGAAACACTTACACCCCTTTTGTCTGGGAATTTTCTCATTTCCATGCTGCGTGATGCATATCAATACCAGAAAAAACAGGATAGATCCAAAGGGTTTTCTTTCAATATCGATCGAACTACTGATGAACATTATCGTGCTTTTATCAGCTATTTACAAGAAGCCCATTTAAATTTCAAGAATTCAAAATCCGTTGATCAGGAATTCATCCAAACTATTTTGCTCATGGTGACGGATTTTGGTACAATTCATCCTACTCGGTTTGTTTGGGCCAGATCTGAACTCATTTGGTGGCAGATCTCCCATATTTCTAAACCCCTTTTCTCAACGGCCCAAAAAGCATATTATGCTTTAACAAAAGGATTTCGAACTTGGATCGGAAAATCATCTAAATTGACCATTGATAGAGATACAGGTGAGGAATACACATGGCAAGATGTAGTCACCTTTGATGAAAATGTAAAATCCATTCATCGAAAGAAATTAATGGAAGCTATTACTGAAACATCCATGATAAGAGAGTCGATCTTTCTTTTATCTTCTAATTGTATTGTTGGGTTGAATGATATCGCTAAAAATAGTCTTTGGGTTTCTCATCTAGGTTCACGAAATAATAAAAGTGTTTTCAGAATTTTAGTTCGGACGCGTTCTCTTGGAACACATAATCTCGTGGTGAATTTGAATGATGGTTGGGATCAAAATTTTCTAGAAGAAGAGATCAAATGGCTTATTATCATGGGATCCGGATTTAAGGACAAACCTCTGGTCGAAAATTTCGGAGGTTATTGGCCGGAATATCAACTTTATACGGAGGAGTATATTCACGGTGAAACATTAACAGCTTATCTTGACCGGAACCGGGATGATATTTTGGATGAATCTAAGGTCGATCGATGGCAAATGCGGTGGCTTCATTTTATCTGGAATGGTGTTCAGGCTTATCAAGAATTTTGGAATAGAACCGAATTCAAATTATCAATCCAACCGCCATCACCTTCAAATCTTGTTATTCCGCAACATGACTATTCTACGGGTACGCGACTGATCTCAATTTCTGGACGCAAACCAACTGAGTCTATAGCAGAACATTTTTTGTCTTTATACACGGATTATATCATTAGAACGGAAAATAAATATCCAGGTCTGAAGCATATGTCTGACTGGGAAGTGATCTTCACGGCAACACTGCAAGCAGTTAAACTGAAACGCGGTAAGAAAATATTAAACCAACTCAAAATGGATTTGAACCAACGAACTCTACGAATGAAATTCGAATCAATGGGATGCACAGTGGCTCGAATTGACCGGTTTTTAGATGATATAGAAAAATTTGGCGTTTTGACAAAACCGGTGGTTTTTGCATCCCTACGCTTTGAACGTTGGTTGGACCTGAACCCTCAAGCAACCTTGACAGCCCGGGCATCCATTCTACAGGAATTATATCAAGATTATGATTTGGACTCCCTCATGGAAGAATACCCGGAGACTCGTGTGCGATTTTTTATGATGACCTGTTTTAAGCAAGACAACCCGAATCTGCTAAGTGAATTTCAATCCATAATCCTGAGCATGAGAGATGGTTTATTAAGTCCTTGGAATCTGCATGAACGGATTACTCAAATTCAAACCAATATAATATTAAGCGAAGAAGAAAAATTTTACCTCGCTCGAATGCTATTTCCCCATGTTGATGCTGCGGATTATGTTGAGTTGGTGACAACAACCCATGGTGAGGATAATCGATTAAATTTGGTTATTCAAACCGAGGGCATGGATGGTCAGATCTATCAAATTCGCCCACCTTTTTTGCCAAAAGAAATTGGTCAATTCCATTCTTTATTATCAGAATCATCCTTATCAGGGACCTTTACGGCGCAACACGATTTCCTCCTTTTATTTAATTCCCGTAATCGAATGGTCGGTGGGTTGTATTGGAAAAATATGGAGAATAATCGAATTCACTTAGAATGGGTTGCTGTTCGGGAAAATTACCGAAATATTTCTTTAAGTAATCGATTGATGGACGATTTTTACAAACGAATGAAGCACCGAGGTGTTGACATAATTACGGTTGGATTCTATGTAGAGAAATTTTTCTTCCGTCAGGGGTTTGAGATTAATAAACAATATGGCGGATTAGTAAAAAGACTGAAATAAGACTCCCGGAAAGCCCCAAGTCTTTTCAACCCGCATATATTCAATAGCTATTAAACTTGAAATACAATTAATAGAGCATTAAATAAATAATGACGCCCGTTATCGATACATAAAGCCAAATTGGCAATGTGATCCTTGCGATTTTCCTATGTTGCTTCAACTGGCTAGTCCATCCCCTATATAACGTAAATAATGCAAGAGGTATAATGATAATAGCCAATACAATATGAGTTATTAAGATAAAATAATAAATGGTTGTAAAATCACCCACATACAGTTTCGGACCGCTTTTAAACCAGTGATAAATCACATAAGTCACTAAAAAAAGGCATGACATTCCGAAAGCCGAGAGCATCACACTCTTATGTTTTTCTCTCTTTTTTTGCTTTATCAGGATGAATCCTAAAATCAACAAAATTGTAGTAGTTCCATTAAGCAGGGCATTCACCAGCGGCAATATTGATACATCAAGCGCCCCTTCAATTCCTTCCGGCCTTGGCCCTAAAATCAAAAAAGCCACTGTTAAACTAATTACCACAGATAGAATGTAGATAATCTTTGTCCAGAATGAATTACTTAGCATATTAAGTTAATTTATCTAAAATAATGATTATGAAAAGGGCTGGCAAATAAATCACTGAAGATTTCAAAAGCAGCTTTGCATTCTGCAAAGAATAATTTTTTACTAACGGGAATCCGGATACAAAGTACCCAATGCCTAATATGAGTGCACCCCAAAAATAGGTCATCCCCAATAAGCCAATGTAGGATGGCACTAATGATACAGGGATCAATAAAAGTGAATGCCAAATGATTTGACGATTAGTTCGCTTTCCATCCGTTTCAAGGACAGGTAACATTTTCAGGTTCGCTCTTTCATAATCTTCTTTGCACATGAAAGCGATGGCATAAAAATGGGGATGCTGCCAGAAAAACAAAATGGCAAACAGAATCCACGCTTCCGGATCCAAAGTTCCGGTGGCTGCTACCCAGCCTCCCAATGTTGGAAGGGAACCGGGAATCGCTCCAATGGATGTATTGAGCCAAGTTATTTTTTTCAATGGTGTATAAACGAATAAATAAAGTAACGCAGTTGAGATCGCAAGAAACGCTGTTAATTCATTAACCAAGAAAAAAAGTATTCCCACACCTAAAAGGGTGATCGTTATTCCAAAATACATAGCATGGTTAGGTGAAATCATTCCAGTTGGAATAGGACGGGATTTTGTCCTGTTCATTCGTTGGTCCAATTCCCGTTCAGCATAATGATTCAATGCACTTGCACCGGAAGAGACCAACCCGGAACCAATCAATGTTATAAACAATTTGAACCAATCATCTATTCCATCAACACCAAGATAATATCCCATTGCTGTTGAAATCAGGATCAAAAAAGTGATATTGGGTTTGGTTAGCTCAAAATAAGCTGCAGGCAATGAATTGGCTTTTGGTGGAACTCTTTTCATTTAAGATTGAATTTCTTTTACAATTATATTTAGGTCTTTCCGAAGAACGGCCATACTGGCTTTATCTGTCCCATCATAATATTTTCGAATTTGTCCATCCTGATCTATCAATACAAATTTAATAGCGTGCCCACGTGGTAATTCATCGGCATACAACATAAATCCATTTTTCTTCAAATCCTTAATGGATTCAATATCAGATGTTAAGAATTGCCAGCGATCATCTTTCACACTATTTGCCTTTGCATATTCTTTTAAAGTAGTCGCATTATCAATTTTTGGATCAACAGTTACAGAAACAAACTGAACTTCTGGTACCTTCTCATAATCTTCATAAAGATGCGTCATGTTATTGGTCATTATTGGACATGGCCCGGCACAACTTGTAAATATAAAATCTAATACCGTGGCTTTTTTATGGAAACTTTTTTCGGTGAATAATAAACCATCCTGTGTAATAAATGAAAAAGCCGGTACTTTTTTAATGACAGTTAATTCATATGATGAATTCGCTTTTTGGATTACCCATGATGCACCTGAACCTAAAAGTATGATACAAATTATTATTAGGAAAATATTTTTATTCATGAGCCAATTGAGATTGATTCCAGGCTGTGTATTGGATCATGACCAGCCCCAGTATCCAGGAAGCAACCCACATGTGGAAAAGTTGGATTAACGGAATAACATCTAGGAAGACTAACAATTCTCCCATAATAATTTGTGTTAAAACCAATCCTAAAATAGCAGTTGAAATTTGTGTCATGATCTTTGAAGGATTTATAGAATTATTCACCAATCTATACCAAAGCATTCCGGAAAATCCGGTAATGATAAATCCAAGGATGGTATGAATGTATTTAAAAGGGCCTAACATATTAAGTAAAAATTGGCTTTCTACCATGGGATTATCTTTGTGGATCATTTCCAAACCACCACGAATTTCGGTTCCCAAAACCACCTCCAGGAGCAAAATACCCGCCAGGAGTACAAACATCCATTTCAGGTTAGAAGGATAGCGGCTCATCTTCTCCGAATCAGGATTTTCTATATAATAGGCTTCTTGTGCTGCATATAATAAGAGCATTACAATTACCAATGCCAGAAATAAATGTAGTGTAATCGTGATCGGATTTAATACAGTATCTACTAAAACAGAACCGAGCCAACCTTCCACCAATGTGAGAAAAAATGCGGCTAAAACCGACCATTTGATCCGATCCACATGTTTATAATATTTGAAAGCCAAAAATGTAGTGATCGTAATAACCAATCCAACCAATGCACCAAACAAACGGTTACTGTATTCTATCCATGCCAAAACGATATTGAATTTGGCAGGATCAATATGATCCGGAAGTTGTTCCAAACTGGTTGGAGGAATCCAACGATCGAAACATTTGGGCCAATCGGGACATCCCATACCAGCACCAGCAACACGGACCAGCCCACCTACAAAAATTAAAAGATAAGTTAACCCTGTTGATAAATATGAAAAATATCGAAATGTATTCATAAACAGCCTGCAAAATTAGAGACATTTTTAGTGGATCTAATAAAACTTTTCCACTTCAAATGGACAAACATAATATTAAGTTTCAGACTGGATTTAGAACAATATTTTAACAGTTTATACCAAAACGATAACCAAAGACTTTTATTAATGATTCTAAATAGGATCGATCTGGGTACAGCCTGTACAGTTCGCAATAGCGGTGAAGCCGGTATTCTGAAGAAGATCTATTTCTACCCCACAAAGTATGAAATAGAATTTTCAGATGGAAATATCAAGCATTACTCATCGAAAGATCTTGAGTTTGAAGGTATTGAACAACCCGAAGCAAAACTTCAGGCTCCACCTGTTCCCCAAAATGGTGTTGGCGAAAATTGGACTGCCTGGGACCCATTTACAGGCGAAAGTATTGTCAAACACCATTTTTCCACCACCAAAGACATCATGTGGCAAATGATCACATCTTTGAATATGTATAATGTGTGGTTCTACGGAATTCAGCGAGCACTTCCTGTTCTTGATATTGATCGCTATGTCCATAAATATTCTTTCACCCATCTTAATCTTGAACCAGGATCATTCTTTAAGATTCGACCTCGAACCATCGCTCCATATTTTAAATGCCGAATCATTACTGTTGAAAAAGAAAAAGAATTTGGTTTCACTTTTAGGACATCCCCGCTTGTTAGTGAATATGTCCAATTTACCATTGAAGAAACAGAGTTGGGTGTTTGGGTAACATGCAGGCGGACGTCCAAAGGCCTTTTCTCATTTTTAACACAATTCAACTGGCCAGCCAAATCACGAATCCTGCAAAAATTAGATATAATTGTACCTAAAGTAGATTTCACCAAAAAAGACGAGCAAACGGGTGCCGGTGCTGATAGTGCAAACCAATTTGGCGGTTTTGCATCGCGACAAGATTATATCGACTACGCAATTAATATGGGCATGGAAAACAATATGGATTTTGTGAATGCCATCCCTGAAAAACCCATCCGTGGCATGGCCAAAGCAGGCATTGCTAAAGCCAAACGAAACGGTATTACACCACCAAAACCAGACAAGCCTTCTGGTGCAGTGACAAGCGCTACAGGAGGTGGAATAGATGCATTATCATCGAAAGAACTAGTGGCTTTATTGGTGAATAAAGGATTAGATGGCGATATGGATACGGTGAACGCACACTCGGATAAAGTAACTCGCGGAAAAGCAAAAGCCATGATTGTTAAAATTAAACGGGGGACTTTTGAACGTCCACCCATGCCGCAAATCCCTGAAACATCTAATGGAAACACGGATGCCGGTGAGACAGAAGACCAATTAATTGAGCGCTTGATTGCCAAAGGGCTGGAAGGCGACATGGATGAGATTAATGCTCTTGATAACAGACCTTTACGAGGAAAGATTAAATCCGCAATTGTCAAAGCAAAACGAGCAGGGAAATAATGTCTGAAACACAAAAAGAATCTTTAACTAAAACGCAGGTCATTTCTATGATTGTGTGTACACTGCTTCTTTTGGTTTATGTCACATTAGTAACATGGGTGCTCTAATAAAACAATGGAATGGTTCACACTAGAATGGCTCATGCGGAACCTGGAATGGGCGGTTGGACTGCTCATGGTTGGATGTATTATCCTTTTCTTTTTTCCAATTCTATTGGCCTTGCAATTAAAACAAGATGATGATGGTGAAAAAGATTTATAATGAACTCGTTACCCATGATCTCCATCTTAGTTCTGGTTTTTACCATGATCTTTTTAGGAGAACATATGAAATTAAAAAAAGAAGTGCGGCACCTTCAAAATTTGACAAAGCACTTGAAAGATGATATCGAAAAATTAAAAGATGGAAGCTAAATAATAAAATTAAGCCTAAGATCAGTTTAAAATCATGAACGAAAACGCAACACAATTATCTAAAAAAGAATCAACCAGGATCTATACCCTTTTTTATTCTTTTTTCCTGATCCCCTTTATGATCGCTATTTTTGGTGCTGTTTTCTTTCTATTGTTTCGTTTCATTACCTTTGAAACAACTGATGCTTCAGCCCTTTTAAACCAAGTAAAGATCGGCTCTGCTTCCAAACGCTGGCAATCTGCATTTGAACTATCAAAAGTGTTTAACAACCCGGATAAAATTCCCACAAATCTTTCATTTAAAAATCAAATGGTTTCAATTTATAATCATTCTATTCATGATGATCCTCTTGTAAGGGCATATTTAGCTTTGGCCATGGGTGTTACCGGGGATAAATTTTATTCCGAAATATTGGTTGATGGATTAAATGATGAAAACCGTGAATCACGGCGAGCTGCAATACAGGCTGTTGGGTTGATAGGTGCAAATAATGCGTCAAACAAATTAAAAGAGATTGTTGAAAATTCTGATTTTCTCGATGAGAAACTCGCGGCCACTATTTCCATGGGATTGATAGGCAATCCAGAATCCATCCCATTATTGAAAAAATTATTAGAGGATGAAGAGCCAAATATTCAATGGGATGCAGCCGTTGCTTTAGCCAAGATGGGGGATCCATCCGGTGCATTCATCATTGAAAGCCTTATGGACAGACAATATTTAAATGCTTTTCCCCAAGTGGATGAAGCAGAAAAAAATCAAGTGATTCTTGTGGCGATTGAAGTCTCGTCCCTGTTAAAACAGGATCAATTCAAAACAAAATTAGTTTCGTTAGCTAAAACTGATGAGAATCTTCGGATTCGAGATGCTGCCATGAAAACATTACAATCTGCGTACAACAAAGTTATATAATTATGAGTGAAGAAAAAAACACCCCAACCGCATCAGTAGGTACATCCACCCAGAATTCTGAAAATGGAAAAGAAATGGGTCGGCGTGGTTTTTTTAAATGGTTGTCCCTAGGATGGATAGCTTTTGCCGGCGCAACTGGTGGATTTTTTACTGTGATGATACGGTTTCTTTTCCCAAATGTATTATTTGAACCGCCTCAAACATTAAAAATTGGGTTTCCGAATGATTATGCAACAAATACAGTGGATATCCGATATAAAAAATCATTTAATATTTGGGTGGTTAGAGATGAAGAATCTATCTTTGCTCTCTCCACAGTTTGTACCCATTTAGGATGTACACCAAATTGGCTACGAACAGAAGGAAAATTTAAATGTCCGTGTCACGGAAGCGGTTTTCGGATGACTGGAATTCATTTCGAAGGGCCAGCACCCCGTCCATTGGAAAGATATAAAGTATCTCTTTCAAATGACGGACAAATTCTCGTTGATAAAACAAAAAGTTTTAAATGGGAAAAAGGCGAGTGGGAGAATTCTGAATCATTCTTGGTAGTTTAATCAATCAATCTAGGTACAATGGCAAAAGACAATAAACAAAAATCATTTTTAGAGCAGATGGGTGAATCTCAGGTTTGGAAATCCATCATTCGATCTGGTGTACCACATACTAGGCGCCAGAGGATGCATGCAATTCTTGGAAGTGTTTTTTTACACCTCCATCCTGCTCGATTACCAAAACATGCTGTTAAGGTTGGCTATACATGGTGTATGGGTGGACTTTCATTCTTCCTGTTCGTGGTCCTCACAATTACAGGAATTCTGCTTATGTTCTATTACCGGCCCACAGTGGAATATGCCTACACAGATATTATAGATCTCACAGAGCAAGTACCCTTGGGTATGATGCGAGAACTTCATCGCTGGGGTGCTCATGCTATGGTCTTAACTGTTTGGTTACATATGCTTCGCGTTTTTATGACCGGTTCTTACAAACCACCACGTGAATTTAATTGGGGTGTTGGAGTGCTGCTCATGACTTTGACTATGTTTTTATCCTTCACTGGCTACCTTCTTCCTTGGGATCAATTGGCAATTTGGGCAGTCACCGTAGGTACAAATATGGCAAGGGCACATCCCTTTATTGGTCATGAAGGGCCAGGTGCTTCTTTGCTTGCAATTGGAGATATTAATTTGGTCCATATGGGTTCAGACGTGCGCTTTGCATTATTGGGTGGCAGATTCGTGGGTGAAGCTACACTCCTTCGGTTTTACGTGCTTCACTGTATTGCCGTACCCTTTATTATGATGATATTCCTGGCCGTACATTTCTGGCGCATCCGAAAAGATGGCGGAATCTCCGGGCCTCTATAAACACTGATTTGAGATTCTTATGATTGAAACATTTAAATCTGTAATTGACACACTTTCAGCTCCCACTGTCAGTTTTACACTTTTAACCCTTTTAACACCTCTCATTTTTCCACCAACAGATTGGTTTGATAAATTGAATCGTAAATTGGGGATATGGAGACTATGGACAAAGCCCGGGCTTTGGGCTGGAATGGGATTCATCACTTTTTTCTTTATAGTTGGTTATTTCGATCCAAACTTTAATATTACCCTTACAAAGCCGGATAACTTTCCGATTGTACTAATGGTTTATTCCATGTTTTTCTACATTTGGCTGGGAATGAAGAAAGCGTACATCAATGATGGCAGGTTGGCAGAAGGCTTGAAACCCGAAGAATATAATGACCCAGATGATAAAGTTCTGGTGTGGCCGGACTTGGTTTATATTGAATTCATTGCTCTAATTTTATTTATGGTCTTCTTGATAGTTTGGTCAATCTTGGTTGCTGCACCATTGGAAGAGCCAGCAAATCCGGCATCAACGCCAAATCCATCCAAAGCACCTTGGTATTTTCTTGGACTCCAAGAAATGCTAGTTTATTTCGATCCGTGGTTGGCTGGAATTGTTTTCCCTATGTTCATCATATTCGGAATGATGGCTATTCCTTACATGGATACAAATCCCAAAGGGGACGGGTATTATTCCTTTAAAGAACGGCGGATCGGCATTTTTATTTTTATGTATGGCTGGCTCATTTTATGGCTTTTCTTAATCGTAATTGGAACATTCTTCCGTGGACCAAATTGGAATTTCTTCGGACCCTTTGAATATTGGGACCCCCATAAAGTAGTTCCATTGAACAACGTTAATCTTTCTGAATATTTATGGGTAAAAATGCTCAGCACAGGATTACCCGCAAATATCATGTTAAGGGAATTTATGGGATTTCTGGTGGTGTTTGCCTACATGTTCGTCTTCCCTATCCTCTTAGCAAAAACATGGCTAAAGGATCTATTTGAAAAAATAGGTCCAATCCGATATACAACATTAATGCTTTTTGGACTATCTATGTTTTCATTGCCCATCAAGATGTATCTCCGGTGGTTTTTCAACCTCAAATACATTATCGCAATTCCAGAATGGTTTTTTAATATTTAGGTTTATGCATGTTTAATAACGACGAACGCTATTGGGATATTCAAAAATTAAATAAATGGTTCGCCATATCATCGATCCTGTTTTTGATCAGTATGGCGTGGACCTTTGTTGATGATAATGATGATGAATTCAAAGTTTATCAGCGTGAATTCCGTAAAATGGAAATTGGAATCGCAGAAAAGAATCTTGAAAAAGAAAAGAACGCGGTTGCAACTGAGCGTGTTTCTTATGAAAAGGAATTAGCTGATGCCCAATCCAGGTTAAATTCTCAAAATGAGAAATTGGCTGAACTTAAAACTACCTTAACCACACTGAAAGGCCGGTACTATAATGAGAATATGATCTATCAAGGCCAAAAGGCTGAAGTAGATGGACTTAAATATCTCGTTGAAGCAGAAAATTCACACCAGGATGATGGTGAAAATCACGGTCCATCTCATAAAGATGATTATGCGGCAGCTTTGGAATTACTTCATAAGTACCAACTCATCAAGGAAGCATCCGAGATAGAGATCGGTGATACTGAAAAAGCTCTCAAAGATCTGAAAGCAAATGTTAAGCTAAAGATAGAAAAACTCAATATCGTTTTGAAAGATGTAACAATTGCTGATACTAAACTCAGTAAAATAGACCGTGAGCGAATGACCTTCACTAATAAAATTGGAGATGTTGTTCGAGACCTACCTATCATTGACTTTTTAGATCCTTATTATAAGGTAAAACAAGTTGTGGTTCGCGATGTGAAGTATGATGTGAACTTTGCGGTGGTTCCCAAAGTGGATCGTTGTACCAGTTGTCATTTGGGAATCGAAAACCCTGACTTTGCTGATGCACCCCAACCCTATACTACTCATCCTAATTTAGATCTATATATTACATCTGCTTCTTCGCACCCCATGGATACCTTTGGTTGCACCAGTTGCCATGCTGGGCGTGGACGGGGAACGTCATTTGTATCATCTACGCACACACCAAGTAATGATGACGAAAAAGAACGTTGGCAGGAAGAATATGATTGGGAGGTTATGCACCACTGGCTGACCCCAATGCTCCCAACTAAATATACGGAGGCAAGTTGTTTCAAATGCCACTCAAATACAAGTGATTTAGCTGGTGCTGACAAATTGAATTTTGGATTATCCCTTGTTGATAAAGCAGGTTGCAATGGTTGCCATTATAATTCAGACTGGGCAAGTCAGACAAAATCTGGTCCTGATTTAACAAAAATAAATCAAAAATTAGACAGAGAATGGGTTGCAAAATGGGTAAAAAACCCAAGGCATTTCCGATACAACACGCGCATGCCATCAATTTTTGAGCAGGATAACCAAGAAACAGAAGAAATCAGTGAATATAATGATGTAGAAATTGCAGGGATAACTGAGTACTTATTTAATGGAAACAAAAAAGAGATTGAAAGAAATAGTTCCCGCTTTTTAGGCAATGCCAAAGAAGGAGAAAAATTATTTAATGCAATTGGGTGTATGGGCTGTCATATTTCGGAAATTGATCCATCAGAAGCACCGCCCATTAGTAATTATTATAATTTAACTAAAGTACATGGACCAAACCTCATTGGATTAGGATCTAAAGTTTCATCTAAGTGGTTATATAATTGGCTAATGAATCCTCAGGAATATATGCCCACGACTAAAATGCCAAACCTAAGACTCGAGCCTCAACAGGCAAAAGATCTTACTGCATATCTACTAAATAATAGAAATTTAGAATTTGAACAGACACCAAATCATTCCTATGATGATTCAGTCCTTAATGATCTCACTATTAATTGGCTAAAAAAATCAAATCCTGAAAAATATGCGCTAGCCAAAGCTGAAAAAATGGATCTTAAAGATAAACTAGATTATATTGGTGAAAAAAGCATTCGTCATTATGGTTGTTTTGGATGTCATAATATTGATGGCTTTGAAACTGCAAAACCAATTGGTGTAGAAATCACCGAAGAAGGATCTAAACCAGTAAATAAGTTTGATTTTGGGCTATTCCATGATATTGAACATACTAATTATGCTTGGATAGAAAACAAACTCAGGACCCCAAGAATTTATGATCGAGGAAAAGAGAGTAAACATTTAGATTTACTGAAAATGCCTAATTTCTATTTCTCTGAAGAAGAAATAGAAGCAATTACTACGGCTGTATTATCATTTAATGCAAATATTGTTGCTGAACCATTACTCGCTTATCTTAAAGATCCTGATAACTATAAGAAAGGCCATCGTCTTGTAAAACAATATAACTGTCAAGGATGTCATTTGATTCAAAATCGTGGCGGTCAATTAATTGATGTTATTGGAGCATCTGAGTATGCACCACCCAATTTAAATACTGAAGGTAAAAAGGCAAATCCAGACTGGCTACTATCATTTTTAAATAATCCTGGAATTATTAGGCCAAACCTTCAAGTTAAAATGCCAAGTTTTCATCAAATTCCAGATGAAGAGTGGGACGCTATAATAGCATATTTTAAGCATATAGATAATGAAAAGATATCTTACAGAAGTGACTTAGTTGTTGATGAAAAATCAATGGATTTTAAAGCTGGAGTGAAATTACATGAATTTGGTCAGTGTAATAGTTGTCACTTTTATGGAGAAGAATTTCCAACCGGAGATGCTCCTACTTGGGCTCCTAACTTAGCCATGACAAAAGAACGCCTCAATCCTGATTGGGTTAGAGAATGGCTTTATAATCCATCAGATATAATGCCGGGAACGAAAATGCCTGCACCTTATCTGCCAGATAGTGAACTTCTATCCGCTGATGGAGCTGAAAATGATTGGGGTAAAGCTCTTGTCGTTCTTGAAGGTGATACAACAAGAATGCTTAATGGGTTGAGAGATTATATGTGGAAAATCAAAGGTAACACAAATATTGATGCAATTATAAAAGATTATTTTGATGAAAATGGTTATGATTTTGGTGGAGACGAAGATGAAGACGATTGGGGTGACGACGAGGACTGGTAGAAACCTATTTTATATTTAAAATTAGAAAAGCCAATCACCTGAAAGTGGATGGCTTTTTTAATATCTTTTTTTTCACTTTTCTCTCCGCCAACCTGAGGACATCACTCTTTTAAAAGAGATGGACTAGAGTGAGTTATTTCATTAACAATTCAATTGCAGTTTTCACGTTTTTTGCTTTCCAATTGTCGCCGAGCCAGTAGCCTAATACCTCACGGTTGGGACCTATTAAAATAGACCTAAGTGTGTGGCCAATTTTGTTTTCTTCAATTCCCCAAAAGTTGCAACCACTTTGTTTGGCTAGACGATATACATCTTCAATATGATCCGTACTTGACCATACTTTCCAATTATCATGATCGCTAATGGTCGAGCCATAAAAATCTTTTAAAACTCTTGGAGTATCATATTTATAATCAAAACTGACCATAACAAATTCAATATCATTTCGATCTTTAAAGGATTTTACCAAATAATCATTCTTAATTACCACGGCAGGGCACATGGTGGGCATAGGGCACCGTGTAAAAATAAAAGACAAAAACCGGTATCTCCCATCGGAATTTGACAATCGAACTTTTGAGCTATCTAAGTTCAAAAAACTCACATCGTCCAGTATTTCACCAATCTCTCTTTTGGCATATTCTTCATCTTCGAAAAAATCATCCTCCTCATCCTCCGGCAATTTCCCCTGACCTACAACTTTAAACTTCCGAGCCCACGTGGATGTATCGCCCCAAACAAATTCAAAATGAACGCTATCACCGATAGACAAGCCATTGATCTCGTTCAGATCTTTCAAATCAAAGGGCATGACCATGGGATACATAAGATCAGGAATTGTATCATGTGCAATAACGATCATCATGGAATCCGGTTTGATCTCATAAACTGCCCCCTTTACAGGATATACTTTTTCCGGGGCACTGCAATTATATGCGATGAAGATTGATAAAAATAATATTTTCTTTTTCATAGTTTAAATTAGTCAAAAAAAAGGCGGAGTATCTGCTCCGCCTTTTTAATTCATTAAATTATCTAATTACTTTTTCTTCGGACGGGTAAAAGTAAAATCTTTTATTGTTTCACCATCACCAACGGTTACAGTTGCAGTCAATGGCATTTTTTTGAATTTTTCCTGCCAGCAAACCACTTCATAAGACCCAGCTGGAATGCCATCAATGGAGAAATTCCCATTCGAATCTGTAACTGCAAAATAAGGATGATCTGAAACCAAGACCCAAGCTTTCATCCAGGGATGCACATCACATTTAATGTAAAATGGTTCTGGTTCAGATTTTGAAAAAGATGCTTTTTTTTCTTTTACTACTTTCGGCATAGCAAAATTAAATTCTTTATTCACATTGGGTCTGGAGTGGATATTATGCAACGTAGCGTCACTGTTTTTAATCAGCAGTTCTTGTCCTGCAACCATCCCTAATACATGGGGATTATAAATACAGCCCTTTTGATCTAAAACCACAGGATCTGCAGGTGAACCACCGGAATAAGAAACATTCTTTAAATAAACAATTGCTTCTGCCATAGAGCCATCAGCTGCCATTTTAAAACTCTCACTATAGACCGGGCCTGAGTGGGATGCACCACAAACTGGATCTGCATTCATTTTTAACCTTTTTGATTTCGGAGCTTTTCCATCGAATTTCACGTGGCCTTTTAAGGTACCAGCATCCACAAATGCGATTGCAACAGTCAAGGCAATTCCGCTGATGATTAATTTCTTAAGCTTCATGTTATTATTCCTTTGATAACTTGGTTAATTCTGATGTGAAATTTACCAGTTTTCTTTTACAATGGATAGAATATTTAGGCGCATCTTCCTATGAAAAGTTAAAGTTAGTTTAGTATTTTCTGCTCCCATTTTTAACCCGGAGAAAAGAAACTCAAATGTGGATATTTATGATCACCTGTTACTTGCTCATGTTTATTAATTTTATAAACTTAACCTTGACAGGAATTAGCGGATATTTTCAATTAGATTTGCTAGGTGCAAACCACCCTCGCTTTGCATTGTTTATGATCTTGATCTTTGCCATAACAGAAACAGTAGTAATGTATTTTTTTATTTCTACCGGAAAGGGAATCAAGGAAGCCATTTTAAAAAAGTTGGGAGAAAATGAACTCTGGATACGAGAACGAAAATTAAAAATGAAACTGTTCCCGCATCTCATGTTAACACTTACCTTGGTGGGCGCCGTATTTATTCATGGTGGTGCGGTGGATAACCACTTACCATCATCCTGGCTACACGGACCTTTATTCCTCATCGCTTACGGACATCATGTCTGGTCACTCATAATCAAGAATTATGCCTTTAAAGAACAGATAGCTATTATTTCAGAACTAAAACCAGATACTGAATAATGTATTACGGTGCCAAAGGATTGGAAATCCTGGGTATGACACTGATCGGAATTGGGTTTATTATTAAATTCCCCCGATTGATGGATCCCAAATTGCTCCTCGCTGGCATTGCTTTTTTTGTGGCAGGGTGGGTAATAGAAAAATATATCCTACAGTAAATTTCATTTCTTTCATTTTAAAATTTATTAGTAAATTGGTGATCTAATATTTTTAGAAAAACATGGCAAACAAATATAATCATTTTAAAGGAATTCCAGATCTACCGGACGTTCCTCGAGAAAAAACAAAACGTCCGAAACTCATGGCAGTTGTTGATGAAGATAATTGCACAGGTTGTCAAGTATGTGTGCCGTTTTGCCCCGTGGATTGCATAGAACCAGTAGCAAAGGATAAATATGAAGTTCTTATCCCACCGGTTCAGGTTCGTTTTAATGAATGTACAGGTTGTCAAGTTTGCGCCCGTGTATGTACTAAGATGACTTGGGATGCAATACGAATGCTTGGAACGGATGTTTTTGAAAAAAATTATGGTCTAGCAATAGACTGAACGATTCTTAACTAATTTAATTAACATCGGAGAAATCACGTGAGTAATGATTCTCACCACAAAGAGAATTTTTTACAGAAATATATTTTTTCTGTAGACCATAAGATAATTGGCATCCAATATGGGATTACTTCGCTGTTGTTCCTGCTTTTTGGATTTTGCCTGATGATGGTCATGAGATGGCAATTGGCCTACCCAGAAACACCGGTTCCAATTGTCGGCGGCATATTAGGTGAAACAGGTATTCTAATGCCTGAGATCTATAATATGTTGGGCGCTATGCATGGGACGATCATGATCTTCCTAGGTATCGTGCCTTTAGCTGTCGGTGCATTTGGAAACTATATTGTTCCTTTGCAGATTGGTGCACCTGATATGGCATTCCCAAAATTAAATGCTGCCAGTTACTGGTCTTATTTTATTGGTGGGGTGATCATGCTGACAAGTTTCTTCATGCCGGAAGGTGCTGCAAGATCTGGATGGACATCTTATCCACCACTCTCAATCTTTGAAACCGGTCAAACTACATGGCTTATCGGGATGCTCTTTTTAATTACATCTTCCCTGCTTGGATCTATGAATATGATTGTCACCATTGTTCAACTCCGTGCCCCTGGTTTGAGTTGGTTTAGATTGCCCTTTTTTGTTTGGGCACAGTTTGTCACTGCTTTTTTATTGGTCCTTGCTTTCCCACCCCTCGAAGCAGCTGCAGTTCTCCAATTAATGGATCGAGTAGCTCATACAAGTTTTTTCTTGCCCAGCGGATTGGTCTACAGCGGCGCACCCGTTGATGTTTATGGCTCTGGATCTCCCCTTCTTTGGCAGCATTTATTTTGGTTCTTAGCTCACCCGGAAGTATATGTGTTGATTCTTCCTGCCATGGGAATAGTGGGAGAAGTGATTGCCAACAATACACGGAAACCTCTTTGGGGTTATAAATCCTTAGTCTATGCCACCGTTTTCCTTGGCTTTATGTCCTTTGTCGTTTGGGCACATCATATGTTCCTTACGGGAATGGGACAGGCCATGAGTGCTTTTTTTCAAACAACTACCATGATTATTTCGATTCCATCGGTTGTAATTTTAACTGCGTTCTTCCTTTCACTATGGGGAGCATCTATCCGTTTTACAACTCCCATGTTATTTGCGTTGGCATTTTTACCCATGTTTGGGATTGGTGGTTTAACTGGTCTCCCTCTGGGTGTAGGAGCATCGGATATTCATCTTCATGATACCTATTATGTGATTGGTCACTTTCATTATGTAGTAGCACCTGGTACTATCTTCGGCCTTTTTGCTGGAATCTATTATTGGTTCCCTAAAATTACAGGGAGAAGAATGAGTGAAGCTCTGGGAAAACTTCACTTTTGGCCATCACTCATTTTTATGAATGGTATTTTTATGCCTATGTTTATCCAAGGGCTTGCCGGCGTCTCTCGCCGTTTGTATGATGGTGGACAACTTTATGCTCATGCTCAGGATGTACTGCAATGGAATGAATTTATGTCTATTTCCGCCTTCTGCCTTGCGGCAGCACAGATTCCATTCATTATTAATATATTTATTTCCATGTTTAATGGCGAAAAAGTAGATCGGAATCCATGGGGTGCAACAACCATTGAATGGTCAGCGCCTTCTCCTCCCCTTCCCCATGCGAACTTTGAAGGCGATGTTGAAGTGTATCGAGGACCTTATGAGTATAGTGTTCCCGGTGCAGATAAAGATTTCTCACCGCAAACAGAAAAATAAAGGACTCTGACGGTGCAAATTCCATACACAATTGAAGAAAGACCAGATACAGGTCTAAATAATTCTAAACTTGGAATCTGGGTTTTTCTGGCTTCCGAAATCATGCTTTTTGGCGGATTATTCTCTGCATATGTTTTTTTGAGAATGGCAGCGCCAGTAGGCGACTTTGCCTACTGGGGTTCCAAATTGAGCATCCCTATGGCAACTTTTAATACCTTAGTATTGATTTCATCGAGTGTAACGGTGATCATGTCATGGGCATCTTTGAAAATGAAAGATTTTGAAAAATATAAAATGTATATGGGACTTACCCTCCTGTGCGCATTTATATTTCTTATTGTCAAATACTTTGAATACACTGGAAAATTCCACCATGGGATTTACCCGTCATCCAGTACATTCATGGGAATCTATTTTACATTGACTGGTTTACATATGTTGCACATAATCGGTGGTATGATTGTTATGGGCTATTTCTGGTTACCTTTTGGGAATAAGATGTGGCATTCCAACCCTGAACAATTTACGAACAGAATTGAGGTTGCGGGACTTTACTGGCACTTTGTGGATCTTGTCTGGATTTTCCTTTTCCCAATTCTTTACTTACTTTAGGGGACAATAATGAGCGATCATGATAACGGACATATCCAAGAGCACATTAAGGTTTATTTAACCGTATTTGGTGCCCTGGGAGTCTTAACACTCTTAACCGTGGCAGTCTCCTACCTGAATGTGTCAACAATAGAGGCCATCTTTTTAGCCTTGACTATCGCAACAGTGAAAGCCAGCCTGGTGGCGGGATATTTCATGCATCTCATTACCGAAAAACAAACTATTATCTGGCTCTTAGCCCTGACATTTATCTTTTTCCTGTTTTGCATGTTCATCCCCATGATCACTTATATTGACCATACCAGTCTTTCATGATTTCTCTTAAACAATTCCACTTATTTTTTATTACTGTTTCTATTCTGATTACCGGATACTATGGTGTGTTTGAAATGACTCATCCTTCCAATCCCGGAACTGTTTCCAACATGCTGGCAGCAATTTCTTTCATGGTGGCTGCCGGGCTCATCGTCTATGGATTTTCGGTGGTTAAAAAATTCAAACAGATCTGATTCATGAATAAGAATACTCACATAATCATCCTTTTATTCATCCTATTATTTGTTCCGGAGACGGCTGATGCATGTGCCACTTGTTTTGGCGACCCAAGTGCACCGGCATCTCAAGGAATGAATTGGGCGATCATTACATTGCTAGGTGTTACAGGTGGAGTATTGGGTGGCGTAATCAGTACGATCATTTCGATCGGGAAAAAAGACAAAAATTTTCAAAAATTGAATAAACAGTAGAGGATCTTCTTTTGATCGATATTCTCCATAAACTAGGTTTACCCATCAATATGTCGGTGCAGGGCGCTGCTATTGATGAAATTAATGCAATTGTCCACTGGTTAATGCTCGTTTTGTTCGTAGGCTGGGGTTCATTTTTTATAGTCAGTCTTGTCAAATTCCGTGCATCTAAAAATGCGAAAGCAGATTATATAGGCGTCAAGTCTCATTTGTCATCTTTACTGGAAGCAGTTGTAGCTGTGATTGAAATTGTGATCCTTTTCGGATTCGGATTTCCAATTTGGGCAGCACGAGTCACTGATGTTCCATCCACATATGAATCTGTTCATCTTCGTGTTGTAGCACAGCAATTTGCCTGGAATTTTCATTATCCTGGACCTGATGGCAAATTTGGTAAAACACGGGCTGATCTTGTAGATGAACAGGAAAACCCAGTCGGTTTAGATCGTTCCAGCGACAATGCATCAGATGATTTTTATACAGTAAACCAATTGCATGTACCTGTTAATAAAAAGATACGAATTGATCTTACATCCCTAGATGTGATTCATAGTTTTTCTTTGCCAGAACTTCGAGTAAAACAAGACATAATCCCGGGGATGGTTATTCCTGTTCATTTCACAGCTACCATGACATCGGACGAGTTTCTTAAAACGACTATCGGATCCAAACGGGAAGGAAAATCATTGGAAGTCACCTGTGCTCAGCTTTGTGGGTTAGGTCACTATCGTATGAGAGGCTTCTTCACAGTGCATGATGATGATGGCTACCAGGCCTGGCTCGATGAACAAGCAGAGTACCTTGAAGAAGAATCTGGCGACGACGACGACTGGTAGAAAGCAGACTTAATAGATATTAATAAAAAGCCATCCGCTAGTAAACAGATGGCTTTTTTATTTTCAATATATAATCATTATAATCAACATATTTTCATCAGTCATTGCTTGCTACAGAGATTGATGACTTTGTGCTAAAGAAAAAAGGATGATCCATATTCAGTTAAAATTCCCACGAATGTGGAGTCCTTATCTGCTTATAAAAACAATTGCAATTATAGTTAAACCGATTAAAAAGCCTACTAAACTCTGCTTTACAAAAGATACATCCTTCGTTGTTTTGTAATGAACAAATGTACCATAAAGGTAAAGAGGAATACCCACAGATGCTGTAAAAATTCGTATTTCTTTCAACCCAATGGGGATTACTTCATAGTTAGTCAAAATGTTAATTAATAGAGTAATTACTATAAATAGCGTCCCCATTCTGTAATAAATGTTGCGAATAATCTGAAAATCTAATTTTATTTTTCTGCTCATACTTCAAATTACAAAAATAGCATTACTATATGTGTAGAGTTTCTTCTGCAAGCCACAACATCTCTCATTTCTAGTTAAAATAAAGTGAATAGAAATGAGATTAACCTATATTTTCATTTTTTTAGAATTAAAACCGGCTGTTTCATTACAGTTATACAAAGTAAAAAAGCCTCACTTCTCGTCAGAGAAACAAGGCTTACTTTAGTGTACCGCGGAAAGGGCTCGAACCTTCACACCCAAAGGGCACCAGATCCTAAATCTGGCGTGTCTACCAATTCCACCACCGCGGCATAAAATTGGGGGGATAAATTACAAATTTTTCTCAATAAAAAAGCCCTTCACCTACAGGAAAAGGGCTTTTTTAATTACTCTATCTGAGCCAGATTATTTCATCAAGATCATTTTTCGGGTGAATATCTTATTTCCTGCTTGCAGCCTATAAAGATAAACACCTGCACTAACTTGATTACCCAGATAATCATTTGCATTCCAGGTCACAAAATGGCGACCAGCAGATTGATTTTGATTAACAACCGTATTAATATTTCTTCCCATGAGATCATAAATATCCAACTGTACATCTGATGCATCAGCCAAATCATAAGCGATCATTGTTGTTGGATTGAATGGATTCGGAAAGTTTGGATGTAGGGCAAATTCACCAGGAAGGCTTACTTCTTCGTCTAAGGCAACAACATATCCTGTAAACTGGCCAAACCCATGGAAAACGGTTGTTAGTGGGTTTGCACCTGCATCTCCGGTAGCATGACTGGCCATAGACAAAATTATGGATGAGTTATTCAAGTTATTATCAAATTGAACCTCAAATTCAAGAATGGGCCCAGAACCTGCTTCAATCCCTGAAGAAAAATCATAACCAAGAAAATAATAAGAGCCATCTTCTTGTTCTTCTGAACTACCATCTACTATTCCATCATCGAATCGGCCCACAGGAGTTACATTTGTTACTGTCATACTTTCGGGAAAATCAACTATTGTAAATTGCAATGTTCCCACCAATTCAGTATTATCTAAGTGAACCTCGAATGTTCCAGTCCCGCCGGGAATAAGTGCACCAGACGTGTTTTGGATTGTGTAAGCTGCAGGTGGAATTCCGATATAGACCTCACTCGGAATTGATTCGGCATGCATGGGCAAATCATTAAAATCTGTAATTTCAGCATCCTGTAAATCTAAAACAACTATAGATGCATCTGGTGTGCCGGCAGGAATTTCAAATGTAATATCAACTATATGAGACATTCCTGGATTGATTGGTGAATTATGAGCATTGTTCACCAAGGTTACTCGATAATAATTACCAATCACCATTCCTGACACTTCCCAGTCAGAAAAATCATGGGCATCACTTACGTTTACTTCGGTCCCCATCATAAATGGTGGATCAGGTGCTATATCCAATTGAAGTCCATAAACTGGTTGTGTATTCCCTAGCATTAATGAAGATGTAAAATTACTACCATCATCCCCATAACCACCGGTAAAATGGATATATTGTGTTTCAATCCCTACCTCATAGGTAGCACTTTCACTGGTCCAATTCAAATCAACAAAGTTTACGTCCTGAATAGCAGTACCGTTGGAGTAGGAAAGTGAAACTGTCATTGCCTCATCTGCATCCGGGTAAAGAATAGCGCTGCACACAGCTCCATCTCCGGCTGATAGAGGACTTCCAAGACTTATGCCAGTAATAGCAATAGTACCATTCCCCTGATTTGAAATCTCAATGGACCAATTCGAAGTTCTTTCCGTGGGAATAACATTAATACTGCTAATAACATCAGGATAATCCACAATTTCAAAGTAAAACAATCCAAGATCTGTTTCATTATTGATGTAAAAATCCAATGTATCCATTTGCCCTGTGAGCGAAGCACCATCATCCATCCAGCATTCAACCCATTCGACTGGCGTGGCAGAAACTGTGTTGGTAGGCTGAGATTCAGTACCATCCGGATAAATAGCTGTAACATAATAAAAATAAGTAGTACTGTTAACTACACCTTCGTCTAGATAGATTGTTGTATTGCCATCTACTTCCGCAATTTCTTCAAAATCGCTATCTTCATTATAAGATCGATACACTTTGTAGGCATCAATTTCTACTGGACGATTCTCAGGTGTGATAGGATTATCAATATCCACCCTTACTTCATAAGGAATTCCACCGCCAAAACGTTGAATCACATCTTCCTTATCAGCAGTAACAACCCAGGCGCCTGTTTCAGTCAAATTAAAATGAACGGTTTGTTCAACTGCCCTTGCACTAAAATTGATCATGATATCATCCACAGCCCAACCAGATGCCCAAGCCCCATTATCATTGGAATGGAATGCAATGTAAAGATTCGGTGCACCAGCGTATTCAGATAAATCTATAGATTCCATAACCCATTCTGATGTAGGATTCAAAGAAGTAACTTCAGTGAAATTAGATCCATCGGTACTCACTTCAATATGTGCTGTTTGACCATATGCACCATCATAATAAGATGCAAAATTCAAATTGATATTTTCTGCCCCGCTAACATTGATGGGCGGTGTAATCAAATAATCGACGGAACCATCATCATCAGCCATATCATCATTGGAACACATATACCAGGTGTGGGAGGGGACAGCCCAGAATGCACTTGAACCATCTTGCGTAATGAACCAGCCCTGGGCAGAGCTGGTGGTCAACGTCCAACTTTCAGGAATTTCACCTTCTTCAAAATCTTCTTCAAAATCTTCAGGGATTGGCCCATAAGGAGGATCCCATGATAGAAGGACCTGTGCATCCATTCCATCTTGTGCTTCTAAATTGTGTGGTTCTTCAATATAACCTGGGGTAACTGTAACTGTTCCGGAATCTGCACCAGCGACCCAATAGGTGCCGCCAATTTCATCCGTGACAATCGCATTATCAAAATTCACACCAACATTTGAATTGTAAGCATTCGTATGAACAGTCATGGTCATATTTAAAATTGCACCTTCACCTGGAGCAATATTCCCATTGTTGCCGTCATACATGATAACACGAGTCATCCCATTATCTAATTGGGTATAATCCACAGAAAATCCGTTTGAACGATCTGTGGTAGTAAAACCAGATACATCAAGATAGTCGGGTGTATCATAAAGATCAAACTGGAGACCCCCGACAACCCCGGGATTATCTAAATTAATATCGAGAAAAACTTCTTCATTCACATCGCCCGTATCAGATGTTGCACTTATTGTAACGACATTTCCAATAATAATTGTTCCGCCCTCTGCACTGCTTTCTAATACGTTTCCACCCTCATCACTTACAGCCAATGAGAACATATCCAAATCCAATGACGCAGATAAAATAGCTGATCCATCAAAATGAAGATTTAAAACGACACCGTTACCACCTGCACCAATACCCGTGGCATTATTTGAATAAAAAACAACGCGACCGGATCCGTCTTCAAAAACAGTATAATCTGCACTGAAGTTTTCTTCATCAGATGGCGTTACATCTGAAAGTTGAACTAATGCAGGCAAAGCAATTACGTCGAACTGGAACCCTCCAACGCCATCGTTGGGATTGCTCAGGTTTACCGGGACGATAATGTCCGCAGTATATCCATCCACCTCTACATCACTCAGTGATACTGTAACATTTGAAAACGCAAATCCAACCAGTACCATTAAAAGGATTAATGGATTAAAAGTTCTTCGCAATAAGATCATATTGTCCTCCGACAATTTTGAAAATTAAAAAGGTAAAAAAATTAATTAGACGAATCTCCTCGAATATTCTCCAACATAAAGCCAAATGTCTTTCATTAAAATAACGATTTTCTACCTATAATTCACTCATAATTTATTTTTTCAATGCTTGGGTAATATCGTCATATAAATCTTCAATATGTTCAATGCCAACCGATAATCGAATGAGGCACTCCGTGAGCCCTATTTCATTTTTGATTTCCACTGGCACGGATCCGTGGGTCATGCCAAATGGAACACAGACCAAACTTTCTACACCACCAAGACTTTCTGCTAAGGTAAATAATTGAATTTTTGATAAGAAATGGTCACGTGCTTCCACCGATCCCAACTCTATAGAAATGATGCTACCAAAGATGGGTACACCGTCTGAATTAAGTTGCTGACACTTTGCCAATTCAAACTGAGGGTGGGATTCAAGACCGGGATACATGATTGATTCAATGGAAGGATGAGATTCTAACCGATTTGCTAATATCATGGCATTATCCGATTGTTTCTGAACACGAAGACCCATGGTCTTTGTACTACGAAGCAACATCCAACAATCAAATGGACTCGGCACAGCGCCTCCAGATTTTTGGATAAAATAAAGTCGGTCTGCCAATTCTTTCTCATTTGTTATTAATACTCCACCTAGCAAATCACTATGTCCGCCAATAGATTTTGTAGCACTATGCATGACTAAATCTGCACCGAACGCTAAAGGGTTTTGTCCATAAGGGCTCATAAAAGTGTTATCAACAGCCAACTTAACATCATGTGATTTGCATAACTGTGCAATTGCTTTTATATCACATAATTCCAATAATGGGTTAGTTGGTGTTTCAAGAAAGATCCATTTTGTATTGGGCTTGATTACATTTTCAACTTGATCCAAAAACCGCGTATCTACAAACTCAAAATAAAAACCATGTTTGGATAAAACTTCAACCGCCATTCGGTAGGTACCACCATAAGTATTCCTACCAATAATAACATGGTCTCCCTGATTCAAGGTTTGGAATAGAGCTGTTGTGGCAGCCATCCCACTGGCAAATGCGATTCCATAATTTGCACCTTCCAACGACGCAATATTTTCTTCATATCGCTGTCTGGTTGGATTGGCTGCACGTGAATAATCAAAACCACGGTTTTTGCCCACACCACTTTGTTGATATGTTGATGTAAAATGGATTGGAGGCGACACAGCTCCGGTTTCTTCATCCGGTTTATTTCCAACATGAATCGCTTTAGTTTCGAACCGTAATTTTTTCGACATTATGACACCTGAGTATATCCTCTATTTAAATAATTCTGGAGTTTTTTATATTTGATCTCAATTTGTTTTCCATCGGGACCTCGAACCGTTACCTTTTCATTCCGGCCATGTTTTTCTCCGACTTGGACCGGTGTTCGAACCTGTTGGGGCTGGTTTGCTTTTTGCCCTTCTGGCTGCCCCTGAAATCCCATGCCAGTTGTATCTTGATGGGATGTTTGGACATTTCTGACGGATCGTTCCTGAACACCTTCTGGTTGTTCCATCCCTTGAAGCTGTGTTCTGAATAATCGTTGAACCGTAACAGAATTCATGTCTGTCATCATTTCCTGAAACATTTTAAATCCTTCTGATTTGTATTCTAAAAGTGGATTCTTCTGCCCATAAGCGCGAAGATTGATCCCTTCTCTCAACTGATCCATGGCATAGAGGTGGTCTTTCCATTTATCGTCGATAGTTCGCAGAATCACAAATCGTTCGAAACCACGCAACGCATCTTCCGGTAGCAAGGATTCCCTTGCTTTATAAATGGATCTCGCATCTTCTCCGACCCAATCTCCAATATCGTTTGCAGTTAGGTCTAAATTTCCAGTTGACGCCTTGATCTGCTCTAAAGATGCATCTACCATGATATGGGAAGCAAAAGATTGCTTCAAATGATCCCAATCCCACATGTCTGGTGTTCCCATTAAAGATTGGGCTTCGATCTCATCCATGATAAAATCATCCAAGATCTGCTCGGTTGTCCCGTACATATCTTCTCCGGATAAAGCTTGGTTACGAATATCATAAACCACCTGCCGTTGTTGATTCATCACATCATCATATTCAAGAAGATGTTTCCGAATACCAAAATTTCGAACCTCCACTTTTTTTTGCGCATTAGAAATGGCTCGTGTGACCATTTTTGCAGAAATGACCTCACCTTCTTCTATTCCCATTTTATCCATAATGGTCGCCACGCGATCTGAACTAAATAGACGCATCAAATCATCTTCAAGTGATAAATAAAAACGGGATGAGCCTGGGTCACCTTGTCGACCGCTTCGTCCCCGTAACTGTAAATCAATTCGACGCGATTCATGGCGTTCTGTTCCAATAATATGGAGCCCACCTAATTCCTTAATCCCTTCACCCAGTTTAATATCGGTTCCCCGGCCAGCCATATTGGTTGCAATCGTAACAGCGCCAAGTTGACCAGCACGAGCCACAATTTCGGCCTCACCTTGATGTTGTTTTGCGTTCAAAATATTATGAGAAATATTATTCCGTTTTAGCATACGCGCTAATAATTCAGAAATTTCTACAGAGATTGTTCCAACTAAAACAGGTTGACCGCGATGATGGCATTCAGAAATCTCGTCAATAGCCGCATTATATTTTTCCCGTTTTGTTTTATAAACCAGATCTTCCCGATCATCCCGGATAATATTCCGATGAGTTGGTACCACAGTCACATCCAATCCATAGATGGATCCCAATTCTTCTGCTTCAGTTTCTGCAGTTCCTGTCATGCCTGCCAATTTATCATAGAGCCTGAAATAATTTTGGATGGTGATGGTGGCCAATGTTTGGGTTTCTCTTTCAATTCGGACATTTTCTTTTGCTTCCAGAGCCTGGTGAAGTCCATCGGAATAACGACGACCCGGAAGAACCCTGCCCGTGAATTCATCCACAATCATGACCTTCCCATCCTGTAGAACATATTCCACATCTTTTTCATACATAGTGAAAGCACGAAGCAATTGATTAAAATTATGGATAGTCCCACTTCGTTGCGCATGGGTTTGGTGGGCTTTCTCTTTTTCCTGTTCCTTTTCAATTGAAGAAAGATCACCCATCTCATCAATTTCTAAAAGCATTTCACCCAAGTCTGGAATTATAAATGTCTCAGGATTATCTGGTGCCAGTAAATTCCGTCCCTTATCAGTCAAATCCATGACATGACTTTTTTCTTCAATAGCAAAATAAAGGTCGTCATCTACCTCATGCATTTTCTTATCACGGATATAGATGGATTCTATATCCTGAGCCAACTTTAACATGCCTGTTTCCTGGAATATCTTCATGACCTGTCGATGTTTTGGCATGCCTCGTTGGGCCTGGAGCAGTTTTAATCCTGCAGCATCTTCATCATCTTCTAACAATAATTTTTTGGCTTCCTGAACAAGCTCGGAGACAAGAGCAGTTTGTTTTTTTACCAATTGTTGAACACCAGGTTTTAGAGTGGAAAACGTTTCATCCACAGGGGCATCCACAGCACCGGAAATGATCAAAGGTGTTCGGGCTTCATCAATAAGGACACTATCCACCTCATCAACAACTGCAAAAGCATGACCGCGCTGAACCATATCTTCTTTCTGAAGTGCCATGTTGTCACGAAGATAATCAAAACCAAATTCATTATTGGTCCCATAGGTGATATCCCGTTCATACATTTCCCGGCGTTGTACATTGTCCATGGAATTCAAAATAAATCCTACCGTAAGACCTAGACGTTTATATACTTCTCCCATCCATTCTGCATCTCGTTGGGCTAAATAATCATTTACGGTGATTACATGAACTCCCCGTCCTGTGAGAGCATTCAAATAAATGGGCATAGTTGAAACAAGTGTTTTTCCTTCACCGGTTTTCATTTCAGAGACTTTGCCTGAATGAAGCGTGATGGCGCCCATTAGCTGAACATCATATGGAACCATTTCCCAGAGTGTTTCTTGACCAGATATACGCCAAGAAGAGCCGCAAATTCTACGGCACGTTTCTTTAACGATGGCAAAAGCTTCTACCATGATAAAATCGAGGGCACCTTGCTCCGCTTTTAAGATCTCTGCTTCTCGCTCCTGTCGATCCATATCTGCATGGAGAGATTGAGCTTTCTCTGAACGCTGATTGATCACGAACTCTTTCAATTCTTGTGTTCGAGTGACCAGATCATCATCTGTTTTGGAAGAGAATGTCTCATACAATTGGTTTATCTTATCCAAGGTAGGAAGGAGTTTTTTCATCTCCCGATCAGATTTTGTACCAAAAAATTTTGCTAGTATCATTTTAATTAATTCTTATTTTTTTGTTGAAATTCTTTATAAACCGCATCCAGAATCCCATTGATGAATCCTGAACTTTCTTCTGTGCTGTACACTTTGGCGATTTCCACCATTTCGCTAATGGAAACCTTGGGTGGAATATCATCCATGTAAAAGATCTCGCAGATGCCCATTCTTAACAAAACTCGATCTATTTGTGCCACTCTGTCAAATTCCCAATTTTGGAGATGACTTTTGATCATATCATTTGCCCAATCCACATGATCCAATACACACTGAAAAAGAGATAAAATAAATTTGAAATTTTTCTTCTTTTCAGGATATAAAGTCATTATTCTGTTTAGAACAATGGCGGGTTCATCCTCAGAAAACTGTTGGGCATATAATGCTTGCAGTACACTTTCACGTGCGACCCTTCGTGGATGTATTTTTGAATTTATCATTGATTTAATTATTTTACAGGCAGAATCCAACCAAATGGATCTTCAATTTCTTCGCGCTGAATTCCCACAAGCATTTCCCTAATTTTTATTGCTATTGGTCCCATTTGATTTTGATTTATCTCAGTAGTTTTCCCTTGGTAGGTTATTTTCCCAACTGGTGTAACAACCACAGCCGTTCCTGTACAAAAAACTTCTTCTGCGCCTAAAAGATCATTGACTGTTATTTCAGTTTCTTTCACGGTAATTCCTAAAATATCCGATGCAACCTGGCATACTGATTGTCGTGTGATTCCACCTAAGATTGACCCATTCAAAGCAGGTGTTTTTAATACTCCATCCTTGTAAATAAACACATTTGCAGACCCTAATTCTTCTACAAACTTTTCATCTTTTGCATCTAAATAAATATTTTCATCAAAACCTTCTGCCTTGGCCTCCATCAGAGAGAAAAGAGATGCAGAATAATTTCCAATTGCTTTTGCATTCCCAATCCCTTTGGGTGCTGCACGATGGTAATTAGTATTCACTTTTAAATTAAGCGGTTTAATGCTTCCTTTAAAATAAGGGCCCACCGGTGAAACGATAACCATAAAAGTATATTCAGATGTTGGCCCCACGCCAAGAATAGGTGCTGTTCCCCAAACAACCGGACGAATATAAAGACTTCCCCGTCCATAGGGCGGAACATAATCTATATTATCTTTAACTGTTTTAATCACAGCGTCCACAAAAAAGTCTGGATCCATTTCTGGCATACAAATTCGTCGGGTGGAAAAAGCCATTCTTTTCCCATTCATATCGGCCCGAAAAAGCACCACATTCCCTTTCGAAGAGCGAAATGCTTTCACCCCCTCAAAAACACCTTGTCCATAATTCAGGACACCTGCAAAAGGAGACAAAGAAATATCGCCGTAAGGAATTAAATCACCGCCAGACCACTTCTCGCCTAAGGCACAGGTGGCGCGAAACATACTTTTTGTTTCCGTAACGTTAAACTCCAGGGAGTCCCAATCAATATTTGGTTTTGTATCTAAACTCATTTTAATAAATCTCTGCCAATAACAAGTTGTTGGATTTCGGATGTGCCCTCATAGATCTGTGTAATCTTCGCATCTCTCATGAGTCGTTCCACACCATATTCCTGCATGTACCCATACCCACCATGAATTTGCACACATTCTGTTGCTGCTTTCATGGCTGTGGATGATGCATAAAGTTTTGCCATGGAACTTTCTCGATAATAATTTTTACCGTCGTCCTTTAATTTTGCTGCACGCCATACCAGCATTCGTGCAGCATCAATTTCCGTAGCCATATCGGCCAACTTATTCTGGATAGCACCAAATTCGCCGATAGTTTTTCCAAACTGTTTTCGTTCTTTTGCGTAGGATATACTTGCATCCAATGCAGCACGGGCTAATCCAAGTGCCTGTGCGGCAATTCCGATTCGTCCACCGCCCAATGCTTTCATAGCCACTTTAAATCCCTGACCTTCTTCACCAATCATATTTTCACAAGGAATCAAACAATTCTCAAAATAGAGTTCACACGTGTCCGACGCACGAATTCCCAATTTGTTTTCTTTTTTTCCAGTAGATAGTCCAAGTGTCCCTTTTTCAACAACAAATGCAGAAATCCCTTTATAACCAACATTTTTTTCTGTCATACAAAATAGAATGACAATATCCCCATTAATCCCATTTGTGACCCAATTTTTGGTTCCATTGATAACATAATGATCCCCTTCTTTTTTTGCAAAGGTTCTCATGTTACTGGCATCAGAACCTGATTCGGGTTCGCTTAAACTGTAGGCACCTAGTTTTTCACCTATTGCCAGTGGTTTTAAATACTTTTCTTTTTGATCTTCGGTACCATAATCCACAAAAAGTTGACAAACGAGAGAATTATTCACGGACATGATTGTAGATGTTGCTAACTCTACTGCGGCAATCTCTTCCATAGCGATCACATAGGTCAAAGTATCAAACCCTGCGCCACTCCATTCTTCTGGAACCATCATTCCCATAAAGCCCAATTCACCCATCACTTTAATTTGTTCAGTAGGAAATTCAGCTTTATCGTCCCGTTCAATTACACCGGGCGCTAAATGTTCTTTTGCAAATTCCCGAGCAGTTTTTTGGATGAGTTCCTGTTCAGATGTTAGGGTGAAATCGATCATACTTTTTCCACGATCAAAGCGGATGCCTCTCCACCACCAATACAAAGAGTTGCTAATCCGTATTTTGTTTCGGTTCTGGTCATACCATTCATCAAGGTTGTAAATATCCGTGCTCCGGAAGCACCGATGGGGTGCCCGATAGCCACAGCACCACCATAAATATTCACCTTAGCAGGATTAATTTTAAAATCATCAATGGCGGCCATGGTGACTGCAGAAAATGCTTCATTGATTTCCCAAAGGTCGATATCATTTGTAGATAAATTTGCTTTTTCTAAAACTTTGCCAATGGCTTTTCCCGGCGCCGTGGTAAACCATTCCGGCTCATGCGCTGAAGAAGCTTGAGCCACAATACGTGCAATCGGAGTGAGTCCCAGTTTATTCGCTTTTTCCCAACTCATGACAAGAATAACCGCTGCACCATCATTCAGTTTTGATGCATTTGCTGCAGTAATGGCACCATCTTTTTCAAAAACTGGCCGTAATGTTGGTATCTTATCAAATCTGGCTTTACCCGGTTCCTCATCTTCGGAAATAAATATGGAATCTCCATTTCTTTGTGGGATTTTTACCGGAACAATTTCAGAATCGAAGACACCTTCCGCCTGTGCTGTTTGGGCACGTTTGTATGAAGTTACAGCAAATTTATCCTGGGCTTCACGAGTATAATTCCGTTCTTTCGAAAGCATTTCTGCACAATTCCCCATATGGGTATCATTGTAGGCATCCCAGAGCCCATCATGAATCAAACTATCTATCATTTTCCCATGGCCTAGTCGTTGGCCGGACCGTGCATCTTGCAAAAGATAGGGCGCATTGGACATACTTTCCATACCACCAGCGATCACCACTTCTGCATCACCACACCGAATAGCTTGATCTGCCAACATCACAGCTTTTAATCCGGAACCGCACATTTTGTTGATTGTCAGTGCTTCTACCGAATTGGGTAATCCTGCATAAATAGCTGCCTGCCTTGCCGGGGCTTGTCCGATTCCAGCTGATAAAACATTTCCCATGATGACTTCATTTATTTGGGTTTTATCGATGCCGGTTTCTTCCACGACTGCTTTAATCGCAATTGCTCCAAGTTTTGGAGCCAATACGGATGATAAATTACCTTGAAATGCGCCGATGGGTGTCCGTTTCGCCGCAACAATAACTGATTGCCGTTGCATTGTATTCCTTTAAAATTCGTGTATACGAGAGTCTTGAAATTAAAAAATAATTTCAATCTTTGCTCTGAAAATAGATGAAAGTATTTTCAGAGAGAAAACCTCTATTATTTTAATTATTCTATATTTTTCTTAATGCAAGAATTTTCGTCATAAGCCTGGATTATTTTCATTACAAGCGAATGTCGTACCACATCATTACGATCTAAGGTGGCAAATCCGATACCTTCTACCTTTTTCAAGATATCCGAAACTTGAACCAATCCCGAATCAGTTCGTCTTTTGAGATCAATTTGTGTGATATCTCCAGTTACAATGGCTCTGGAACCAATGCCAAGTCTAGTGAGAAACATTTTCATTTGCATCACGGTGGCGTTTTGCGCTTCATCCAGAATCATGTAGGCGCTATCCAATGTCCTGCCCCGCATATACGCTAGGGGAATAACTTCTATAGCCTTTTGTTCAAAAAGTTTTTTTAATTTATTTTCAGGAAGCATCCTTCGGAGTGAATCATATAAAGGAGCTAAATAAGGATCAACTTTTTCCTTTAAATCGCCAGGGAGAAAACCTAGGTTTTCTCCTGCTTCAACAGCTGGTCTACACAGAATGATTCGATCCACCTCATGGTTTTCCAATGCCGCCACTGCAAAAGCCACAGCAAGAAACGTTTTTCCGGTACCTGCAGGACCAATGCTGAAAACTACATCATTTTTTCGAACTGTTTTCACATAAGCTTCCTGACCCTTTGTTCTCGGTACTATTGCACCTTTTTTACCATAATGGATCACAATTCCCGGTACGTGTATTTCACCATTTGATTTTTCTTTTTTCGAGGTAACAAGAGCAATAAGGTTTTGCACATCTCTTACGGTAAGACTACCTTTTCCTGAAAGGGTTTCCATCATCTCATGAAGAATTTCATGGATATGTTCAACATCGGAATTTTCTCCCTGAATCTTGATCGTTTCACCTCGGGCAATGATGGTTGCAGGAATAGCTGCTTCAATGAGTTTTATATGGGTATCAGCCACACCTAGCAACGCTGTAGGCTCAAGCGTTTTTAGTTCAATGACCTTTTCCATATTCCAATGTAGACTGTAATTTCATCCATCAAAATTTAGGCTAAAGGATCCTTCATAACTTGAAACAAAAATACATCCTATTCCCTATCCTATTTGCAGGATTCTTTTTACTGGATTGTGCCGGCACCCAGCAAGATTCGATTGCCAAAACTCAGAATGTAGAATTTCTGATTGAGCAAGGGATATTTTTTTGGCAACAGCGATCAGACTCTTTAACCCTGAAAAAAGCTGAACATTTTATCAGTCTTGCCTGTCAACAGCGTCCCGGTCAATTCGATATCGCTATTTTATATGCACAAATTCTGTACACCCGTGGATTATTTTTTGAAAAAGATGGTGAAACACAGAACAGTTTATTTTTACAGGCAAGCCAACTTTGTCAGGAGGCAGTATTAAATCATCAGGATTTTTCTGTGATCTATAAAAACACTCAAGGTGACAGTACCTTTAAAATGCTTACTGCATTGGCAGATGTACCTATTTCGGTTGTTCCTGGTTTATTCTGGTGGGCCACAAATTTGGCACGGTATCTAAATACAAGGCCCGTAATCGAACGATTAAACCATCGGGAAATATTAGAGGTTTTGATGCATCGAACCTTGTCATTGGAACCAGGATTTTTTTATAGCGGCCCATATCGGTTCTTTGGGTCTCTTTATACTCGAATTCCTGGGATAGAACTATCCCAATCAGAAACCTATTTTAATCAGGCACTTTCTGCTAATCCGGATTACCTCGGCAACGCGGTTCATATGGCAGAATTCTATCACCAAAAAGCAGGAAATCGGGAGCAGTTCCATACAATGCTCACTGATGTAGTAAAGGCTGATTTTTCAGCCAACCCCGATGTTATAGCAGAAAACTTATTTTATCAGGATCGGGCTCGATGGCTCCTTTCTAAAGAATCTTCTTTGTTTGAATAATATATCGCACATTTATGGAATGAAGATCGGAAAAATTTCTTTTAAAAAGATGGAAAATAGATTATTAATTCCACGATCATTTCGATAAAGATAATAAACAAATGAGTGACTGAAACAATTTACTCATCTGGTTGTTTTATGGTCTTGATGGCTCTAATTTCAATTAAACTTGACAAGGAACTCTCAAATGAATATACATTATACTATTCATAAATTTATGGCTACCAACCTTATAACTTTCTCTCCTGATACGCCAATTGAAACAGCCATTGAATCTTTTTTAACCCATAAAATATCCGGGGCACCTGTTGTAAATGTTGCAGGTAAGTTGGTAGGGGTCCTTTCTGAGAAAGATTGTATGAGAACTCTCATAGAAGCCTCCTATTACAACAATCTTGGTGGATATGTGAAAGAATATATGTCCACAGATGTTACTACCATTGACGTGAATGATACCCTTTCAAATGTGGCTGATAGTTTCATGAAATCCCGGTTTAGAAGATTCCCCATCTTAGAAGGAGATAAACTGGTGGGACAAATCAGCCGACGAGATGTATTACGTGCCATTCATCAACTTTCAAATGAGGCACAATCATCATGAAAATATTAAGAATTTTTATTTTATCCGGACTATTGTTCGCAGGCTCAAATGATGCCCTATCCAAGGCATCCGCTGCAATGAAAGCTGGGATGTACAAGGAAGCTTTAGGCCATATTTCTGTTTCTCAACAAACTGATATGACCAATCCAGATATCTATCGCATGAAAGCTTTGCTTCATGAAGCCTTGGATGAACCCAATCACGCATTGATAGCATGGCAATATTGCTTAAAATATTCTAAAAATGAAATTTTAAGTAGCGAAGCCAAGGTGCACATCCAAAGCTTGAGCCTTGAATGATAAAACCATTTCTTTCTATTTCAATAATTTTCTTATTTGCTTCCTGCTGGAACGGCCCCGCTGTAAATGAGAATTATGATTTTACCACGGTGAGTTTCATTAAAATTATCCCAGTTAATGATCATGCCTATATTTCCGGCTCTGGTGAAATGGTTGAAACTAGTCTTTCCCATAGTTTCCTGAAATATGGATTTAATGTAAATGAATTATCAAGTGATTTTCCCACAATAACACTTGGACATGGAGGAAAAACCCTTGAACTCTCTTGCATTATTACGGAATTCACTGATTCAGAAATAATCATTGTTCCCTATCGATACGAAGACCATGGTTCTACCACCACAACCGTGAGTCAATCTGCTGCAGCTGATGCAGAAACTAATAATGCAAAAACATCATCTTCCACAACTACCAAAACTGATGGTGGTGCCATGTCTTCTGGGAGTAAAGTGAATTATACAAGTGCCAGAGTCGGAATTATGCTCAAAATGATTGATGCAGATTCCGATGCATTGGTGTGGTCCAATTCCTATTGGTACAGCAGTCTTGAACTCCACCGTGCCATGGAAATCTGTGTTAGGAATGGGGTGAATCAGATGAGGAAGTTGTTTCAATAATTATCTAAATTCCTTTATAAATTCATATCCACTCGGTATAGAAATTCTGCTTTTATCCTACTCCTAGACTTCACTTTGGGTAGGAAGATTGTTGGTACGCATTTTATTTTTGAGTTTAATACTCAAGCCAACCTTTCCTTTTATTAAAATTCATATTGAGCGTACCTGTTTCAGAATATTGGCAATAGCAATTTTTATCGTTAATCAATTTCATTATCGCTCCGGCTTTGGCTATAACCGGTATTGGATGTTTTTATAATGAAAAGAATTAATTATGAGAATGGTAATAGAAAACCGTTTCGCAAAAGCCAACAGAATATATTATTTTTTAGATTTTTTGATTTGAATCCCCAACTCATCCAACTGTTCTTTTGATACATTACTGGGGCTTCTATCCATGAGAGATGTTGCTGAAGTTGTTTTGGGGAACGCAATCACGTCACGGATATTTTCTGTTCCTGCTAAAAGCATTACCAAGCGATCAAAGCCAAATGCAATTCCGCCGTGGGGTGGCGCACCATAAGTCAAGGCTTCTACTAAAAAGCCAAATTTTTCAACCGCCTCTTCACGGCTTAATCCTAATAAAGAGAATACTTTTTCTTGAACTTTTGGTGAATGAATTCGAATAGAGCCACCGGCAATCTCATATCCATTTAAGGTTAAATCATAGCCACGACTCAAAGTGTTGGATGGATCCGAATCCAGCATATCAACATCTTCTTCTCTTGGTGCGGTGAATGGATGGTGCATAGCAATAAATCGGTCTGCGCCTTCATCATATTCGAACATGGGGAATTCTGTCACCCAAACCGGCTTAAAATCATCTTTGTTTGTTAACGCTTCACGTTTGGCAATTGCCACACGGAGCTGGCCTAAAGCATTCAGAGTAACGGATGAATTATCGCCAATCATGAATAAAATGTCACCATCATTCACACCCAATATTTCACACATGGTTTCTTGGAGATCATCAGAGAAAAATTTTGATATTCCGCCGGTAAACGCCCCATTTTCCCCTTTCATCCACGCCAGGCCTTTGGCCTTGTATTTTTTAACGAAATCTGTGAATTCATCAATATTCTTTCGTGAATATTTAGCACCGCCTTCCACCACAATGCCTTTCACTTTTTCAGCAGATTTGAAGGCATTAAAGTCTGAAGCATCTGTGAAGTCTTTCACATCTTGAAGTTTCATGCCATAACGAAGATCCGGTTTATCGGAACCATAGATTTCCATGGCTTCAGCATATGTTAATCTTGGGAAAGGATTGGGTAGATCAACACCACGTACCGATTTAAAAACATGACAGGTCAACCCTTCCATCTGAGCAAAAATGTCTTCTTCATCTATAAAAGACATTTCGATATCAATTTGGGTGAATTCCGGCTGGCGGTCTGCCCGAAGATCTTCATCCCGAAAACATTTTACGATTTGGAAATAGCGGTCATAATTAGCGATCATAAGGATCTGTTTATAGATCTGGGGTGATTGGGGCAGTGCGTAAAATTTTCCCGGATGAATCCGACTGGGAACCAAATAGTCCCGAGCGCCTTCCGGTGTGGATTTCATTAAAATCGGCGTTTCTATTTCTACAAAATCTTGACCGGACAAATATCCGCGAACGGCTTGATAGGTGTCATGACGAATCAGCATATTCCGCTGGAGTTCTTCCATCCGAAGTTCAAGATAGCGATACTTTAAGCGAAGGTTTTCTTCAGCACTGTCCCTGTCTGACAATACAAACGGCAACGGCGCCGCTTCATTCAGCATAATATATTCCGTAACGGCGACTTCGATTTCACCGGTTTCCATATTTGGGTTTATTGCCGATTCAGCCCGATCTTTCACTGTTCCCCGGAGAGACAAGACATCTTCCATAGACAATTTTTTCACCGCTTCAAAATCACCGGTAAAAGAATCAGCATCAAAAATAATTTGCGTTTTACCGTAACGGTCCCGGAGATCCACAAAAACCACCTGTCCATGGAGGCGAACTGTATTCACCCAGCCGTTTAGGTTAACAGATTTCCCACTGTGGGATTTTCGTAATTCGCCGTTTGTATGTGTCCGTTTAAACATATCTTAATTTATCAGGTTTTTTATTAATTAGTTCAAAAACAAAAAACTCGAAACAATAACCGTTTCGAGTTTTCTGTTTAAAATTTCATTTTTTCGAAAAATTATCTTTTTGAAACTCGTAAACGATTAATGGCCCGCATCAAGGATGCTTCTATACGAGCATCATCCATTTCTGAATCTTGTTCAGATTTGCGTTGAGTCGCCCGTTCTAAAGATTTTTCGGCGCGATCAGCGTCAATTTCGGATGCCGTCTCCACGGATTCAACCAACAGTTTAACTTTGTCTTTCATGATTTCTGAAAAACCGCCACTTGTGGCCAAGAATACATCTTTGCCATCTCGCGTGACTTTGATCTCTCCAACCGCCAATGCAATGATCCCTTCACGATGGTTTGCCATTACGCCGAATGAACCATCCAGTCCGGGACAGCGAACATAGCTCACTTGTCCTTCGTCCAGTTCGCGGATTGGTGTTACAATTTCAAGATTGAAATTGCTCATCAGGCAACAGACTTCTTATGCTTTTCAAAAGCTTCATCCAAAGTGCCAACATAGGCAAATGCATTTTCCGACAGTTCATCTGCTTCACCATTTAGGATAGCTTCAAATCCGGAAACCGTATCTTCCAGGCTCACATATCGACCGGGAGTTCCGGTGAATTGCTCCGCTACAAAAAATGGTTGAGACATGAATTTTTGAATCTTGCGAGCCCGTGAAACCGTAATCTTATCATCATCGGATAATTCATCCATCCCAAGAATTGCAATAATATCCTGAAGATCTTTGTATTGCTGGAGCACAGACTGAACTTGGCGCGCCACGTTATAATGACGATCGCCAATGATTCGCGGATCAAGAATTCTTGATGTAGAAGCCAGTGGATCCACAGCAGGATAAATGCCCAATTCTGCAATTTTCCGTTCAAGAACCGATGTGGCGTCCAAGTGTGCAAATGCTGTTGCTGGCGCTGGATCAGTCAAGTCATCCGCAGGTACGTAAACAGCCTGAACAGATGTAATCGAACCTTTCTTCGTTGAGGTAATTCGTTCTTGCAAGTCGCCCATTTCTGTGGACAGCGTTGGCTGATATCCCACAGCGGAAGGCATCCGACCCAACAGTGCGGACACTTCGGAACCGGCTTGTGTGAAACGGAAAATGTTATCAATAAATAAAAGTACGTCACGGCCTTCTTCATCGCGAAAATATTCCGCCATGGCCAACCCACTTAATCCCACACGGAGACGTGCTCCCGGCGGTTCATTCATTTGACCAAAAACCATGGTCGTTTTATTAATCACACCGGATTCGGTCATTTCATTGTAAAGGTCATTTCCTTCCCGAGTTCGTTCACCCACACCGGCAAAGACGGAAAATCCACCGTGTTCCGTAGCAATATTCCGAATCAATTCCTGGATCAATACTGTTTTTCCTACACCGGCACCACCGAATAATCCTGTTTTACCGCCTTTTGTGTAGGGCTCCATGAGATCCACAACTTTGATCCCTGTTACCAGGGGCTCCGTGGACGTTGCCAAGTCTTCATGTTTTGGGGCTGATCGGTGAATTGGATATTTTTTTTCTGTAATACATTCACCTTTTTGGTCAATGGTATTTCCAAGAACGTCAAATAAACGTCCTAAAGTATTTTGGCCAACGGGCACTGAAATGGGTGATCCCGTGTCTTCAGTAACGTGGCCCCGAACCAAGCCATCTGTCGAATCCATAGCAACAGTTCGAACGACTCCGTCTCCCAAATGTTGTGCAACTTCCAGGACTAAAAGTCCATCATCACCACGATCAACATTGAGTGCATTATAAATATCAGGGACATGGCCGTCTTCAAATACGACGTCAACCACCGCTCCCATTACTTGTGAGATTTTTCCATTATTTGACATAAAAGGATGTTCCTTATGCGTTTAACCTAAAGCTTCGGCGCCACCGACAATTTCCAGCATTTCTGTCGTAATTGTAGCTTGACGAGCTTTATTGAATTGTAATGTAAGGTCCTTGATCATATCTTGGGCATTTGAAGTGGCATTTTCCATAGCCAACATTCTAGCTGCCTGTTCACTGGCATATGATTCAAGTAAATATTTCCACATCTGAACATTCAGATGTCGAGGTATTAAAGATAATACTAATTCTTCCTTGGATGGTTCGTATAAGCGATCTTGAGGGATACTGCTACTTTCTTCATAGATAAGAGGTAGCAACACTTCTGATCTCACTTCCTGCTTCCCAACATTAATAAAGTAATTGTACACCACGTGAATCTCGTCCACCTTGCCGCTGGTGAAATGGTCTATGATGCTGCGACCTATAATCATGGCGCTGTCATATTCCATTTCGGCCCAGAAATCAACATGACTTGTAATAATAGTGTATTCGCGGCGCTTGAAATGATCCCTGGCTTTTTTCCCGATACAGAACAGATCCACATTTTCTTTACCAAAAGAATCAATTTCATTTTGGGCAATTTTCAGCAAATTAGTATTGAATGCACCGGCAAGTCCACGGTCAGCAGAAACAACCACATAGGCTTTTCGCTTGACCTCCCGAACATCCAAAAGTGGAAGCATATCCCGATCCACATCCGGTAACAAATGGTGAATCACGTCTGTCAATGAATTACTATAAGGTCGTGATTGTTCCATTCGTTCCTGAGCACGACGCATTTTTGCAGCTGACACCATTTTCATAGCTTTAGTTACTTGTTGGATGCTTTTCACCGATTTTATACGGTCACGAATGTCCTTAAGATTTGCCATTAATTAATTCACGTTGAATCCCGCTTTAAATTCAACAATCGCTTTTTCAAGAGTCAGGGAACATTCATCTGAAATTTTCCCTTCTTTCACAATAGATGCGAGAGAATCTGCCGCATTTGCTTCAAGATATTCAAATAATCCAGTTTCAAATTCCAAAACTCGATTTACATCAATATCATCCAAATGCCCCTTTGAAACAGCAAAGATGATTGCAACTTGTTTTTCAACATCCATGGGAACATATTGATTCTGCTTAAGGATCTCAACCATCCGTTCACCCCGAGTTAATTGGGCTAAGGTTGCTTTATCCAAATCAGAACCAAATTTTGCGAATGCTTCTAATTCACGATATTGAGCCAGATCCAAACGGAGGGTACCGGCAACAGATTTCATAGCTTTGATCTGTGCGTTACCACCCACACGGGATACTGAAAGCCCCACATCAATCGCAGGACGAATCCCTGAATTAAAAAGGTTTGTTTCCAGATAAATCTGTCCATCTGTGATTGAAATCACATTTGTTGGAATGTATGCAGATACGTCACCTTCTTGCGTTTCAATAATGGGTAATGCAGTCAAGGAACCACCACCCAAGTCATCCGATAATTTGGATGCCCGTTCTAATAAACGACTATGAAGATAAAAAACGTCACCAGGGTAAGCTTCTCGTCCCGGTGGACGACGAAGAACCAATGACATTTGACGATAAGCCACAGCTTGTTTTGAAAGATCGTCATATACGATTAAAGCATGTTTACCACTGTCACGAAAATATTCGCCCATGGCTGCACCTGAGTAAGGTGCTATGTATTGTGTCGGTGCCGGATCAGATGCATTTGCAGCCACAACAGTTGTGTATTCCATGGCACCATTAGCTTCTAATTCTTGAACAAGAGCAGCAACGGTTGATGCTTTTTGTCCTATCGCCACATAAATACAATAAACAGGATCATCTGTTTTATGGGTGTATTTTTGATTGATGATAGCATCAATTGCAATAGCAGTTTTCCCGGTTTGACGATCGCCAATAATCAGTTCTCGTTGACCACGGCCAATGGGGATCATACTATCCACAGCTTTGATACCAGTTTGCAAGGGTTCTGTTACAGGTTGACGAGCCATAACACCCAACGCTTTCCTTTCAATAGGAAGCGAGTGGGGGGTGTCTATTGGACCTTTTCCGTCAATAGGTTGTCCCAATGGATTTACAACACGGCCAAGCATTGCATTTCCTACCGGTACTTCCACAACACGGCCAGTCCGTTTTGCTAAATCACCCTCTTTCACCAGCCGCGTTTCACCAAACAACACGAGACCCACATTGTCTTCTTCAAGATTCAATGCCATCCCGAAAACACCATTCGGTAATTCGACTAATTCAGAACTCATTACATTTTCTAGACCGGAGACGCGAGCAACACCATCGCCCACTGCAATCACTTCTCCGACCTCAGCAACATCAACCGAACCATCAAATTTTTCGATTTGTTCGCGAAGTAGCTGGGTTAATTGATCAGTATGTATATCCATGATTTCCTAATTTTTTACAATTGCAACAACTCACCTCTAAGCGTTTGCAATTGGCTCTGAACTGAAGCGTCCAGATATGTATTTTCGATTCTAAGTCTGATTCCACCAATTAAAGCTTCATCAACATTTATGACTAGGTCTGTATTTTTTCCAAGTATCGAATCCAAAGATGATTTCAATGAAGATTTTTCATCTTCGGTGATACTACTGGCCACGGTTCCTTTTACAGAAACAATATTTTTCCCATGATTATAACGACGATTAAATAAACTGGTCACATCTCGAAAAATATTTACAGCCTGATTCCCTTTTAAAAAAGAAAGAATTTCAGAAACCAATGGATGACCTACTTCACCCATCACATTATTCAAGATAGAAACCTTTTCTTCGCTCTTGATTCGTTTGGATTGAACAAAAGCCCGAAATTGGGAATTTATTTTCACCAAATCATTCACAGTATTTAATGCACTATGAACAGAATCTAAAACTTTATTTTGTTCTGAGACGGAATAAAGTGCTTTAGCGAGATGTTTTGCGTTTTGTTTAAGCGCCATTGCCTTTTAGATGTTGAAGTGAGTCATCAATCAACGATTGATTATCTTCTTTAGATAGATTCCTTTTTATTACCTTTTCGGCTACCATCATTGTTAAACTCACCACTTCTTGGCGAATTTCACTTATGGCTTTGTCCTTTTCAACTTTGATCTGGTTTTGGGCTTCATCACGAATTTTTTTCGCATCTTCGCCTGCTTGAACCATAACATCAGCCTTGATCTTTTCAGCTGCTGATTTCGCTTCTACACGAATAGTTTGAGCTTCAGACCGGGCTTTAGCCATTATCTCTTCAGATTCTGCGTTGAGCCGTTCTAATTCTGTTTTGGCTTTTTCAGCATCTTCCAATGAAGATTTGATGATATTTTCCCTGGATTCCAATGCAGTAAGCAGGGGCTTCCAGGCAAACTTTGCCAAAACATAGAACAGAATCAAAAAAGTCAGGATCGTCCAAATGAACAGACCCGGATCTAATTGGACTAACGGGTTCGGAGTATTCGCACTCCCATGAACCTCTGTGGACTCATGGAAATCATCACCTCCGGGAATTCCCCAAATTTGATCCATAATTATTTACAGTTTTTGATTAAAGAATCAGCATTAAAAAAATGAACACTTCTGCGAGAATTGCAACACCTTCAAGAAGAAAGAGTGGCAAGTTAATGGCACCCGTGATCTTATCAGCGGCTTCCGGCTGACGGGCGATACCTTCTGCTGCTGCTGCTGCAAAACGGCCAATTCCAAGTGCTGCCCCAATGACTGTGAGCCCCAATCCTATAGGTACAAATACAGTTGCTTCCATTGTTTATATCCTTTTTTTATTAATGATGAACATTAATTGCCATCCCAACAAATACAGATGTAAGTAAGGTAAATACATATGCCTGTACAAGAACGACAATAATTTCGAGTGCTGAAATAGCGACAGCAATAGGGATGGCGACAAATGCCACTCCAACTCCTGCGATTGTACTATGAAACATTTCGCCAAAAATGGCCATGAGAGATAAAAGTGCCAACAGTGCAATATGCCCACCTGTCATGTTGGCTGCCAAACGCATGGTTAGGGCAAATGGCTTTACAAAAAGGCCCATTAATTCAATAGGGATCAGAATTATATATATGGGCCATGCCAATCCGTGTGGCGCCAAATTTTTCCAATGATTAATAAAACCGTGAGCCATCGTTCCCGCTACCATGATTGAAAAAAAGGTGATTGTTGCCAATCCGGCTGTTACATTGAAGTTTCCTGTGGCTGTCGCGCCACCATGAAGAATATTATTGATCATATTATGGGAGTCTGACGCTGGTACGTCTAATACAAAACGGTTAAATGCGCCTAAAACATCAAAAATGGGTATCATACCAATCCCATTTGCAAATAAAATGAAAAAGAAAAATGTAAGAACAAGCGGAGTCCAAGTCATGACCCATTTTGGCCCTACATTTGGCTTAACAATGGAATCTCTAATGAATTGAACAATGGCTTCAATACCATTCATCCATCCTGAGGGTACAGCCTTGTTACTGGATAAAAATTTTCTAACAGGGATAATAACAGCAATTCCAACTAATAAAGCTACAATCCATAACATAAAAACATGTTTAGTTACAGACATGGAATACAAAATATTATACATACCATGGCCCTTTTCTATCCCAAATAAATCTGGGAAATAGACTATAGGATGAAATTTTTCTAGGATTGGGGTATAAGTATTTGAAACATGGTGGATTATATTTGATCCAACCTGCTCCATCACGCTTTGAGAGGTGT
>CAWVTW010000001.1:0-64366 GCA_963933175.1 uncultured bacterium | reverse complement strand
AACTAGCACGGATATATAGAGAACTAAAAAGCAGATCATCAATATCAAAAATCAATAGTTTTTCATTAGGTGGAGAACATGCATTAGGGAAGTTAGGTTTAGATTGGTCTGTAACAAAATCTTACGCGGAAGAGCTTAGAGATCCTTCTGTAAATGCTGAGTTTGTAGTAAAAGATATTAACATGGACTATGAATTCAGTGACGTGAACCATCCTAAGGTATCTAACTTTACTGATGAAGATGGAGCAGCGTTCGACCAGCATGATCTCTCAAGCTATGAGCTAGATGAGATTGAGATTGAGGGCGACTATATACCTGACGCTAAAAATCCAAACGGAAACTTAGTATCAGGCGATGATCAGGTTCTGGCCTTTAACCTTTCTGTGCCGCTTGCTCTTGGAAGTGCCAATGGAAAAATAAAGATGGGTGCAAAACTATCTTCTAAGGAAAAAAAATCAGATAAAAAAGGCGGTGAAGTCTGGGGGTGGGATGGTGATGACGACCTTTTGATGAAAGATTTCAGCATGGAGATTGATGGTGAAAAGTATATGGAAGGTAACTATGTGCACACACATGGTATAGACGTTAAGAAAATACGTGACCACATGAGTGCAAATATTGGATCGTATGAGATCTTACCGCTATATGAAGATGCTATCCTTGAAACGTGGGACGCTACTGAAGATATTATTGCGTTCTATGGCATGGCTGACATGAAGATGGGTAAGTTGAACTTTATCGGCGGGGCTAGAATGGAAAATACATCTAGCACGTATAAATCTTGGTTAGGAAATGTGGAAGATGCTGAAGATGGTGGGTATGATATACCGACAAGTATTGATTCATTTTTTACAGCACAAAATGTATCTAAGGATTATACAGATGTGCTTCCGATGGCACACGTTCGCTATGCTGTTAATGATAGAACCCTGGTCCGCGCAGCCTATACTGAAACTATCGCAAGAGCAGACTTTGCTGCATTGGTGCCATTTGTTGCTACTGATGGTGATGATGCTGAAGCAGGAAACCCAGAGCTTGAATCGGCCCATTCAAAAAATATTGACCTTATGCTAGAGTATTATCCAAAAGGCTTAGGAATCTTTTCTTTTGGCTATTTTAGTAAGGCGATTGATAACTATATCTATACAGCAGTTCTTAAAGATGAAACAATACGTGATGGTGCTAAAGTATATGATGAGGTAGTTATGCCTGTTAATGGAGAAGCTGCTACTCTAAGTGGTTGGGAAATGAATTTTCAAAAGAATCTAGATTTTTTACCTGGACCATTGAGTAATCTTTTACTTTATTTAAACTATACATCTACATCCTCGGAAGCCGACTATGGTCCTGAGCGTGAGAAAACGACCTTTCCTGGGCAAGCTGCGAATACAGGAAACCTTAGTTTTGCTTATGAAACTAGTAAACTAACGGCAAGATTTTCACAATCTATTGCTGACAAGTACATAACAGAAGTTGGTGAAGATAAAGATGAAGATATTTATTATGATCCGGCTAATCGGTTAGATTTCTCGCTGAGTTACAACTTTAACAATAAACTTACTTTCTTTGCAGACGTACTAAACATTACAGATGTACCTCATGTTTATTTTATGGGAGATGTAAGTAGACCAGTTGAGAAAGAAGTCTATGGCCCAACTGTGAAAATTGGAACAAACTATAGATTCTAATTTTTAGACAAAAGTTGATTAAAAAAAAGGTGTCAATTGATGCCTTTTTTTTTTGATACACATTTATTTTTTGAATGAAATTGTACGTACAATTAATTGAAATTCGTCTTCTCACCTTTATTAATGTTTGGATGTGATCTTGTTTCTATATTATAATTGTACGTACAATTAAATAACAATTTAAAGAGGTTCGAATGTATTCAATTATTAATCCTTTCAAATTATTAACCTTTCTTCTTAGTCTATTATTTTTGAATGCTTGTTCTTCGGAAAAAATAATTATTAGAATAATAAATGGTGAAGTATCAGCAGCGATAGAAACTGATCCAACTCCAGCTAGTGATGATACTGCAGATGACCCTTGTGTCTGGGTGCATCCAACAAATCCGTCATTATCTGTAATTATTGGAACAGATAAAGATGAAGAGTCAGCTGGCCTCAGAGTGTATGATCTAGAAGGTCATCAGATTTTTGAAACAGAAGTAGAGAAAGCCAATAATGTTGATCTTAGGTATGGTATGAAAGTAGATGGGGTTTTAGTAGATGTTGTAACCACCGGACTAAGAAACTCCAATTCGCTAGGTATCTATAAAATGAATTCTAAGACGCGTTCTCTTGAAAATATTTCAGCAAGAAAAATAACTTTAGGGTTAGATGTGTATGGTTCTTGTATGTATAAAAGTCCAAGTAATGTTTTTTATGCAATTGTGAATGATAAAGAAGGAAAAGTTGAGCAGTACGAGCTCTTTGAAGGTGGGCATGGTAAAGTAGATGCAAAATTAGTGAGAACGTTACAGCTCCCAGGGCAATTAGAAGGTTGTGTAGCTGATGATATTTTAGGCCTGCTTTATATTGGAGAAGAGGATCATGGCATTTGGAAATTTGATGCCGATCCTAAAGGTTCAACTACTGGCGTATTGGTAGATACTATTGGGCCAAACCTCTATGCTGATGTAGAGGGGTTAACTATATATTATAGCGGAGATTCTACGGGTTACCTAATTGCTTCTAGTCAGGGAGATAACACCTATGCTATCTACAAACGTGAAGGGAATAACGATTTTATTGGACGATTCTCTATTGCCGATAATATGTCTATCGATGGTTCAAGTGAAACGGATGGTATTGATGTTTGCAATATGAACTTAGGTGGAAAATTTAGCAGTGGAATATTTGTTGTCCAGGATGGTGTTAACACGAATGTTAATTCTGGAACTAAAGATAATACAAATTATAAAGCTGTTCCTTGGGGGGATATCACTTCTATTTTTACACCACGACTTGAAGTGAATAATACTTACAATATTCGTAAATAAAATTACGGAAGCTCCTAGAATGAGAATGACAATGGCCCAAGCATTAGTACATTATTTGGCAAATCAGTTTGTTGAGAGAGATGGTATTGAAAATAAATTCATTTCTGGTATGTGGGGTATCTTTGGTCATGGAAACGTTGCAGGAATTGGAGAAGCTTTAGAGCAAAATAAAAAATTAAAACATTTCCTACCACGCAATGAGCAAGCGATGGTTCATACATCAGTTGCGTATGCAAAGCAGAACAGGAGATTGAAGACTTTTGCATGTACCAGTTCCATAGGTCCTGGAGCAACAAATATGGTTACGGCCGCTGCGGGAGCGACAATAAATAGACTTCCTGTATTACTATTGCCTGGAGATGTATTTAGTAGACGTAATGTTGGGCCAGTCTTGCAACAATTGGAATATACTAGTTCTCAAGATATTTCAGTTAATGATAGCTTTAAACCAGTGAGTGTTTATTGGGATAGAATCAACAGGCCAGAACAGATTTTAACTTCTTTACCGGAGGCAATGAGAATACTTACGGATCCTGCTACCACTGGTGCGGTTACATTATCTCTTCCACAAGATGTCCAAGTGGAATCATATGAATATCCAGAAAACTTTTTTAATAAAAAGGTCTGGAATATTCCCAGGAATCTTCCGATAAAAGATTCTTTAGAAAGGTCGGTGAATATTATTAAAAACTCATCTCGTCCAGTTATTATTGCTGGTGGAGGTGTAATATATTCTTCAGCTGAGAAAGCCCTTGATTTATTTTGCAGGCACACCTGCATACCTGTGGGCGAGACACAAGCAGGGAAAGGGGCAATCGCTTGGAACAATAGTCATTGTTTAGGTGCAATAGGGGTTACAGGAACTAGTGCTGCAAATATAATTGCTCGTGATGCTGACCTCGTTATCTGTATAGGGACACGGTTATCTGACTTTACAACAGCATCTAAAACACTTTTTAAAAATCCGGATGTTACCTTTATTGGTATAAATGTATCTTCTTTTGATGCATATAAGCACTCTGCTCTTCCAATTGTTGGGGATTCAAAGGTATGTTTAGAACAATTAGCTAGTATGTTGAAAGAAATTAACTTTAGTGTTTCAGAAGAGTATCAAAATGAAATCCAAAACTTAAAAGGTAGTTGGGATAAAGAGGTTGATAGAATATTTAATTTTAATAATAAGCCAGATATAAGCCAGGGAGAGGTTATTGGTTTATTATCTGATTCTATGAATAGCGATGATACTGTTATTGGTGCTGCGGGTAGTTTGCCTGGAGATATGCATAAACTATGGCGAACAATAAATGGTGATCAATACCATATGGAGTATGGATACTCATGTATGGGGTATGAAATTGCCGGAGGGCTTGGTATACGTTTTGCAAAAAAATCTGGAGAAGTTCTGGTTTTGGTTGGAGATGGGTCATATTTGATGATGAATTCTGAAATTGTTACTGCTGTGCAAGAAGATCAAAAGCTTATTATTATATTAGTTAATAATAATGGTTTTGGTAGTATTAATAGCTTGTCTATGAGTTTGGGTAGTAATGGTTTCGGGAATCAATATCGATACAGAGATAGTGAAACAGATAGCTATACGGGGGGTGAGCTTCCTGTCGATTATGCAGCTCATGCTAGGTCTATGGGAATTAATGCTCAAACAGTTAATACCAAACAGGAATTTAATGATGCTCTAAAAAATGCCAGGGAGAGTGAATTATCAACGTTAATAGAGATTCTAGTAGATCCTAGTATTAAAGTACCTGGTTACGAATCTTGGTGGGATGTCCCCGTTGCTGAGGTCTCTTCATCAGAAAAGGTATCTAAAGTAAGATCAGATTATGATGAAAAAATAAAAGATGAGAGAAATTTCTAGTATGGCTAATAATAGAGTTCAATTTGGAATCGCTCCAATTAATTGGAGTAATGATGATATGCATGAGCTAGGTGGTAGCTATACTCTACAAACTATACTTTCAGAAATGTCGCAAGCAGGATACAGTGGTACTGAAATAGGGAATAAATTCCCGAAAGAAGCTGTTCTAATAAAAGAAGCATTAAAAAAATTCGATTTAGAACTTGCTTCTTCATGGCATTCCACTTTTTTCCTATCAAATGATCTTGATATTGAATTAGAAAATATTAAAAAAAAGGTTTTGCTTCTTCGTGATGCGGGAGCCAAAGTAATTAATATAGCAGAATGCTCTGGTTCAGTTCACAGCGAATTAAATAGCCCTTTATCAAATAAGCTAGTTTGTAATGATCAAGATTGGGACAGGCTCACAAGTTCCTTAAACAAAGCTGGAGAATTATGTAACTCTTTTGATTTAGATCTCGCTTATCACCATCATATGGGAACCTATGTTCAGACAGAAGATGAAATCAACAGACTACTATCTGATACTCTCCCAGACCGCGTAAACCTGTGTGCTGATACTGGTCATTTATATTTTGCAGGAATAAATCCAATTGAATTTTTTAAAAAAAATATGAATCGCATTAAACATATCCATTTCAAAGATGTGAGGCATGATGTATTCAAGGATATTAAATCTGAAACAGATTCATTTTTAAAGTCTGTTCTCAAAGGAGCATTTACCGTGCCTGGTGATGGTTGTATAGATTTTTCTGAGATTAGTAAAATAATTATTAAATCAAATTATACTGGTTGGGTTATTATTGAAGCAGAACAGGATCCGGAAATTGCAAACCCACTTGAATATGCAATACGCTCAAGAAATTATTTAAATACTATTTGGAATAACTAGAATGAAAGAAAAAACTAAAATGCAACAAGCCACTGAATTAGGATCAGACTGGTGGAATGACTCCAATGATCATGTTGAATTACAACATGCATATGAAGAGGGGGCAGTAGGTGCCACATCTAATCCCGTAATAACACTGAATACTGTTAAAAATCATCCAAAAACATGGTTGCCTGTGATTGATAAGCTGATTGCTAGTAATCATACTGCCTCTGAGGATGAAATTTTATGGCTTCTAATGGACCAGGTTGGAAAAAGAGCAGCCAATATTTTATTACCAGTTTATCATGATACAAAAGGGGAAAAAGGTAAACTTTCACTTCAGGTCAACCCTAAATATTATAGGAATGCCGATGCTATGTTTGAGCAGGGTAAGTATCTAGCATCTCTAGCACCAAATATTGCTATTAAATGTCCTGCTCTTCCTGCTGGCATTGAAGCGATGGAAAAATTAACATCTCATGGTATATCAATTAATGCTACTGTAAGTTTTTCAGTTTCTCAAACCATTCAAGTAGCTGAGGCGGTAGAGCGAGGCATTGCTCTCGCAAATGATAAAGGTATTGATATAACAAATCTAACTCCATATGTTACTATTATGGTTGGACGTATCGACGATCATTTGAAGCGTAAAAAAGAAGAAAATAATATTGATGTTAGTTCTGAAATGATAGATTGGGCTTCTATTGCTATCTTCAAGAATGCTTATAATATATTTCAAGAAAGAGGATACAATTCTAAGTTATTAGCTGCCGCTTTTCGGTGTGATTTACATTGGTCTGAAATCGTTGGTGGGGATGTTATTATTAGCATGCCTTATGATTGGTGGAATAAATTTAACAACTCAGAAATCAATGTTGAAAATAAAATAAACATCCCTGTTGATGAGGAAATTATTGGTACTCTAAAAGAAAATTTTGAAGATTTTAATAAGGCATACCATGAGAATGGTATGGGAATTAATGATTTTGAATCGTTTGGGCCAACGAAACATACAATGAGAAATTTTTTATTGGGTTATGATGAGTTTGCTAATATTGTTCGAGATAGAATGATTAACAAATAGGGGATTTATGGGCTTAATTAAACTTTATAGGTCTGGATTTACTAAAGGGATAAATCCATACCAAGAGACACAAGATGAAACAGGTATGGATTTTGATATTCTAATAATGGATGATGGAGATACCTTTGAAATCTCTGATAAAGATAAAGAAATAGCTCTGGTAATTATTGAAGGTGCTGGAACTATTACATTTGAAGATAGCCAATTGTCTTTTAATAGACCTAATTGGGTTGATTATGACCCAACCGTTGTTCACATGGCTCCAAGTGAAACGACTACAATAAGTGCAACATTAAAGACTCGAGTCGCAATTGTTAAAACTATTAACAGCAATCAATTTAAAGGGAAAATTTATTTCCCAGATAATATAGATACGGAGCATAGAGGAAAAGATCAGTTAGATGATACTTGCTACAGATTAGTTCGATTAGCTTTTGATGGAACTATCACTCCGCCAGAATCTAAACTTGTAATTGGAGAAGTACTCAATTTTCCCGGAAAGTGGAGTAGCTACCCGCCTCATCATCATTCTCAATCAGAATTATATTATTATGAATTGTCTCCTAAATGGGGGTATGGTCATGGTGAACTTGGCGAAGACGTATATAAAATAAAAAATGGTGATATCTTATCTATCACAGGTGGGAGGGTCCATAGCCAGACATCTGCACCTGGATTTTATATGTATTATCTCTGGGCAATAAAGCATGATGATAATAACAGATATGATGGCTTTACATATAAAAAACCTTTTGAAAACATGTTGGAGTAACAAATGAACGTTCGGATTATTGTTTTTTCATTCTTTTTTATAACTAGCCGAGTTTGGGCGTCTGATATTGTTAATTTTTGGTCGGGGTCATTATTAGAAAATAGTGCGGTAATATCTCTATCAAGTAGTTCTGAGGCCGATATTAAAATAGAGTATAGTGATAAAAAAAACTTTAGAAAGGATAGGTTTTTGTCTGAGAGTGTACAGACTCTGGAAGAATTAAATTATTTTTCTAAGATAACTCTCTCAGATCTTGAACCGGCAACTGAGTATTATTATAGGTTTATTGTTAATGGTGTCGTTGATAAAGAGTCTAATATGTTAGGAGAATTCAGCACTCCTTCCAGCTCTCCATTTTCTTATAAAATCACCCTTGCAACATGTGCTAATACAGGGTCTAACCACCCTGTCTATGATCGTATTAGAGAGGAAGAGTCTTTGTTTTATTTAATGCTTGGTGATTTTCACTATGGAAATATTTATAAAGATTGTGATGATGAGTTTTTAGCACACTATAATGCAGCTTTGGGTTCAACAAAACAATCTAAATTATATAAGAGTACTCCTGTAGCTTATATGTGGGACGATCATGACTATGGTCCGAATAATAGTTCTGGGCTATCTCCAAATCAAGATGGAAAAGTTGCGTGCCGCTCTGTTGCGAAAGAATCCTATAGAAATTATGTTCCTCATTATCCTTTAGCTTTCCAAGGGGAAGATGCGGTTATCTCGCAAACATTTAAAGTGGGTAGAGTGAAATATATTCTTACTGATTTAAGGTCAGAAAAAAGTAGGCCTTTATTTCAGGGTGACTGTGACAGTGATAATCCTTCTAATTGTAATAAAGTTAAACAAGGCACAAATTTCGGTACAAAAGAGCATTTGGATTGGTTTAAACAAGAGCTGCTAGATGCAAAAAATGAAAATCTAGCTGTTGTATGGCATTCTAGTTTTCCATACTTGAGTACTCCAGATCTAGGGTGGTTTAATTGTGATGATGAAAATACTATTAAGACAAATAAAGGCTTTGAGTGTGATGATCATGATAATTGGGGATGGTACCCTGAGGAGAGGGAAGATATTGCAAATTTTATTAAGCAAAATGATATCCCTATTTGCATTGTCAGTGGGGATGCACACATGAGTGCAATTGATGATGGCACAAATAGTGATTATGCTAAAGGAGGAGGCGCACCTATTCCTATACTACACGCAGGTCCTCTGGATCGTAGACCTAGTATTAAAGGTGGACCATATTCAAATGGTGTAAGTGGAGTAAGAGGTCAATATGGTATTATGGAAGTTGATGATGATGGTGGTGATGAATTATGTGTGACATGGAAAATAAAAAATTATAAAGGTGAATTTGTATTAAACACTGTTGGTGATCCGCTTCAGCATTCTTTCTGTTTTCAGTTAGACAATTAATGTCCACTAAGATTCTAAATTTTTTCAAAGCGGATGAATATCGAGCTCCGTTAGTTGATCAAAATCAAATAGCTTCTCAATATTCGAAGTATCGAAAAGAAGTTCTTGCTTCAATTATTGTTTTATATGGGTTTGGATATACCTGCAGATTAGCTCTTTCTATCGTAAAAAAACCTCTAATTGATAACGGTATATTTTCGATTAGTGAACTTGGCTTAGTGGGGTCTGCATACTTTTACGGGTATGCGCTTGGTAAATTTTTTAATGGTTTTTTAGCCGATTATGCTAATATAAAAAGGTTTTTTACTTTTGGGCTAATTGCTTCTGGCTTAATCAATATCTCTATGGGGTTAAATCAGTCGCTAATCTTATGGGTGATTTTTTGGTTTATAAATGGTTGGGTGCAGGGTATTGGTGCTCCATCGTGCGCCATAGCACTAACTAATTGGTTTAGCCCAAAAGAACGCGGCCGTTATTATGGCATCTGGAGCACGGCACACTCAATTGGAGAAGGGCTTACATTTATTGGTACAGCTGCACTTGTAGATTATTTTTCTTGGAGGTCCGGGTTTATTGTCCCTGGTATATTGCTAATTATCGTAACGGCTATTGGTTATAGATTTTTACAGGATAGTCCAAAAAGTTTAGGCCTACCAAGCATTAGCTCCTGGAAAAAAGAAACAGATTTAAAACTAGTTTCAAAGAATTTCAAAGAAGTGCTAAACAATCAGTTAAAGATAGTTAAGTATCCGTCGATTTGGATCTTGGGATTGGCAAGCTCAACAATGTACGTTACTAGATACGCCATAAACAGTTGGGGAATTCTTTATTTACAAGAGGCAAGAGGTTACTCATTAATTGAGGCGGGAAGTTTAATTGGATTAAATACATTCACGGGGATTCTTGGCTGTGTTGCTTATGGATTTATTTCTGATAAATATTTTGATGCGCGAAGACCGCCCGTCACTCTTATGTTCGGTATAGTTGAAATTGCATCACTTTTTCTTATATTTTTTGGACCAGACTCAACGGTTGTGCTTACAATCGCATTTTTAATCTATGGATTTACCTTGAGTGGTTTGTTGGCTGTTCTAGGTGGATTATTTGCTATTGATATTGCCCCAAAAAATATTTCTGGTGCAGCAATGGGTTTTATAGGGCTGTTTAGTTACATAGGAGCTGGATTACAGGAAAAAATAAGTAGCTTACTAATAAAAACATCTACAGTAAACGATACGTCTGCATTATTATATAATTTTGATGATGCAATAATATTCTGGGTTTTTGCTTCTATTGTTTCATTTATACTTTCACTTGCTCTATGGAATAAAAAAACTGAAGATTAATTATGGCTTCAAATATTATAGTTCTCTTTTTATACGTTTCAATATTTCAGATTAGCTTATTTAATATTGCATTTGGACAAGGATATGTAAATAATGCTCATTCTCATAATGATTATCTCAATAAAGAACCATTAGTAGCTGCTTTAAAAAACAACTTTAAAAGTATCGAGGTAGATGTATTCTTATCAAAAACTAAATTGTATGTTGGTCATAATCGTTTACAATTAAAAAAAGGTAGAACTATAGAGACCTTATACTTGGATCCTCTATGGGAGTTGTTTTTAAGTAACAATGGTCACATATATGAAAATAATATTTCACTATATCTTCTAGTGGATATAAAAACATCGGCAATAGAAACATATTCAACTTTACAGAAAGTATTAGATAATTACGAACCTATGCTAAGCTATGTTGAATCTGACTCTTTAATTTCTAGGGCTGTAACAATTATCATCTCCGGAAATAGACCAGGAATAATTGACTTAAAAACTATCAAGAAAAGAAATGTATTCATTGACGGTCGCTTTAGTGATATTGGTCAACATATATCTAACAAATTAATTCCTCTAATTAGTTCAAATTGGAAAGAAAATTTCAAGTGGGATGGGGTGGGTTATTTTCCTGAAAATGAACTTCTTTTATTAAAAAGTTTTATTCAAAAAGTTCACTCAGAGAATAAAGAGATAAGGTTTTGGGGATCACCAGATAATAAGATTAGCTGGGAGATTATGACTTCCGCTGGTGTTGATTTAATAAACACTGACAAGGTTTATGATTATATAGATTTTAAAAAATAATTATAACTAAACATGGGTAAAATATCTTTAGTTATATTTTAAAAGTGATTATCCCAAGAAAAGATTAATTAATTCAAAACTCTGTTCAGAATATTTGAACGAGACAAGGTTTCTTAAAAAAAAAGATGAATTAAATGGAACTTAGAAATAAAGAAAAACAAATGCTTTTGTGGGCTAGTTTTTTAGCACTCATGGCCGCAGGTGTGGGATTTGTGTTCCGAGCTATGGTGCCTGCATTATGGGGAGCTGAATTTGGCATTTCTGACAGCCAAGTGGGTGTTCTTTTGGGAGCAGGGCTCTGGCCCGTTGCCATTATGATGATCCTTTTTAGTTTTGTCGTGGATAAAATTGGCTATCAAAAATCTATGGTTATTGCTTTTATATTCCAAAGTCTCTCAGTTTTTTTAACTTTTACAGCAGAAAATTATAATTCAATGTGGTGGGCCTGTATTACTGCAGGTATTGGGCATGGCGTAGTTGAAGCCGTTATCAACCCTTTATGTGTATCTGTATTTCGTGAAGAGAAAACTAAGGCATTGAACATTCTTCATGCTTCCTGGCCTGCAGGTATTGTTTTTGGTGGCGCTATTTTTTTATTGTTTTACATGGGAACCCCTGCTGATGAGCGTATTTGGGCTGGTGCTAAATCTGCTTGGATTTTTATGCTAATGCCTATCCTTGCTTATGGTGTAATGTTTGCTCTTTGCAAAAAATTCCCTATAGACGAGCGTGTTGAAAATGAGATACCCATGTCAGGAATGCTTGAAGAATTTGGTGGATTAGGTGCTTTTCTTGCCATTACATTTATGGGGTACGAATTTTTTTCTCAATTGAGTATGTTTAGTAATGGTTTTGCGGAATCATATACTCGTCTGTTTATTTCTTTATTATTGGGAATTGCTGGTGGTATTATATTTGGATCAATTGTCAAATCGAAAGGGAAGTTGATGTTCTTCTTTATATGTTTACTAATGATTCCTTTGGCTACTGCTGAAATTGCTACAGATGGCTGGATTCAAAATCTTATGAGACCTACTATGGGCGATTATGCTGGTTGGGCGTTGGTGTTTTCTGCAGGTATTATGATGGTTCTTCGTTTTTTTGCGGGTATTCCTCTTAAATATACCGGGCCATTAGGACTATTGCTAATTAGCTCAATATTTTCCATTATTGGTTTATTTACCCTTTCATATGTAAGCGGTGTAGCTGTTCTTTTAGCCTTCGTATTTTATGCAGTGGGGCAGACATTTTATTGGCCTTCAGTTTTAGGTTTTGTTGCGGAAAGATTCCCCAAAGGTGGCGCACTTACATTGAATACTGTTTCAGCAATTGGGCTTCTTACTGTAGGTATCTTTGGCTTTCCATTTTTAGGTGCCGTACAGGATCACTATAATGCTGTAGCAGTTTTAGAGGCTCAACCAGCGCTAGTGCAAAAAATTCAATCTGAAAATCGAATGGTTGATGGTGCTCTTATTGTTGCAGAAACTAACTTGTTTGGTGTAGGGTATAGCACAATTAAACATGATGCCATTATGGCTCAACCTGAGTTTCCTGAAGAAGGTAAAGAAACTTTAAAAGCTACCTTATCTCAAACAGGACGTAGTACACTTCGAGTAGCGACATGGTTACCCATATCTATGGTAATCGGTTTTGCTTTGATGATGTTATGGTTTAAAAAAAATGGTGGATACAAACCCATTATTTTATCAGAAGAGAAATAAGCTATGATTTCTCTCTCCCCGTGCCCGCATATCAGTAATCCACAACATTGAAGGTAATCTTTATCAATTTAAACGGTGGAAATGAGTCAGTATTCTCAGAATTACATTTTTATGTGATACAAGCATGGGAGTTCACGCAGACCAAAAAAATGGTCTTGATAGAGTAGAATCCCCCTTTCTGCAATATCTAACGCCACATTTTCAATCCTATAATATTACTTGAACTTCTGAAATTGGTTCGAACACTCATAAACTTAATTATATTTTTTCAATTTACTATGGCAGCGCCTATGATAAAATCTTTTCACTCAATCCACACGCAATCAGGTATGAATTTGGAGTATGTTGTGTATATGCCAGATGGACTTTCAGGTAAATTGCCTTTGGTCTTATCTCTCCACGGCGCAGGAGAACGGGGGAGAAATATTGATTTGGTGGACATTCATGGTTTTCCAAAACAGGCAAAAGCAGGAACAGATTTCCCTTTTATTTTGGTTGCTCCACAATGTCCTCTTGATCGCTACTGGAGTGACTCGGAATTGGTGGATGGGCTCATTGCAATCCAAAAATCTTGTTTTCAAAAATTTAATGTGGATACAGAACGTTTTTATGTGACTGGCTTGAGTATGGGTGGTTATGGCACTTACGCTTTGGCATCAAAAATCCCACATAAAATAGCTGCTGCTCTCCCAGTCTGTGGTGTAGCAGATTTAAAAACAATCCACAAAATGAAAGATATTCCCACTTGGATTTTCCATGGAGATCAAGACCAAGTTATTCTAGTGAAAAACTCGTTGGATGCGTTTGGAATTCTTGACCAAATCAATCCAAATGTACATTTGACTATTTATGAAGGTATCGGACATGATTCATGGACTGAAACATATCAAAACCCTGATGTGCTGGATTGGATGTTATCTCAACAAAACCACAGATAAAACGTTGCATGGTGGTATAATCTTACTTTACACTCCCGTAATTAAAACATATGGAAAAGAAATCTAATGGCAAAAAATAGGCTCATAGGTAATCCTACAGATATATCCATGTACGCGAATCAATTCAGTTATCTGGCGCGTCCATTAACTCGAGATTTATCCAGCAATGTTGATGCAGTGATAATGGGAATTCCATTTGATTTGGCCACAACAGGACGATCCGGAACACGGTTTGGCCCCTCCGCTGTACGAAATGCCAGTAGCAATCTCGGATGGGAAGATAAACGCTGGCCCTGGGATTTTGATGTATTCGATAGGTTAAATGTTGTGGATTATGGCGATGTGGATTATACGCCAGGAAAGCCGTATGATGGGTTATCAGAAATTGTAAAACATGCTGGTATCATCATTGAAGCAGGAAAAACGCTTATATCGATAGGCGGTGACCATTTTGTGACCTTACCCTTGCTTAGAGCTCATTATAAGCACCACGGCAAAATGGCTCTGGTTCATTTTGATGCCCATACAGATACCTATCCCAATGATCATGAAATTGACCACGGTTGTATGTTTTATCACGCTCCCAATGAAGGATTGATCGATCCTGCACATTCAATCCAAATTGGAATTCGGACAGAGTACGAAAAGGATTCGCATGAATTTCAAGTAATCGATGCAGCTAAGGCAAATGATATTTCTGCAATGGAGATTATTGAATCGATTCAGTCACGTGTAGGGGAAATGCCTGTTTATTTGACATTTGATATTGATTGTTTGGATCCGGCATATGCGCCGGGAACAGGGACACCAGTTGTTGGCGGGATGTCCACAGATAAGGTCTTGAAAATCTTAAGAGGGGTAAAAGATCTAAATATTGTTGGATTTGATTTGGTTGAAGTAGCCCCAGCCTACGATCATGCAGATATTACATCTTTAGCAGGTGCTAGTATTGTTTTGGAATTTCTCTATATCTTAGGACATCAAAAGCAGAGTTAATCCATTCCATGAATCACTGGATTTTCTAAAGACCCTTCCACTTTTAATACGACGGTAGCACCCTTTCTTTTGAGTGATCTTCCATTCGTTCTTTCCCACTCCCGTATCCATTTTCTAACACCCAGTGCAATAGGATGAATTTTAATCTCCATTTGATGAAGCAATATTTCAGGATGAATCTCATCTTGACGAATTGAAAAATCCCCATTGACACTGATTTTTATAAAAGGTGTTTGAAAAATAAAACTAATTTCTCCTGTATGCTCATTGAGCAAATTCAATTCCAATTCAACTAACCTGATCTTGAGAGAATTGTTCCAGATACCTAATGATTCTATCATGGCTTGAATTTCGGGCTCTTCTCTCAAATCATCTGGAATCTTGATTTCAAAATTACGAAGGGAGAATTTCCCTTGTCCTTGATGAAAGATGGGTTTGGATTTTAAATCACCAGATAGAGCAAAATTATTTGTTTCTAGATTAAGAGATGGGAGAAATACTTGAGACCGATTAGTAAGCTGATCTCCGGGTGTTGCAGTAAAAGAAATATCATCTAATTTAAATTGTCCTCGTTTAAGCAGGAGATCAAAGGCGGTCTTATCAGGTGAAATATCGATTTCCAATTTTGACGAAAATAATTGAGAAATTGATTGAATATCCAATATGTAATCCCATTGAACAAAGGGCACTTTATAAAGAGAATCCTGGATAGGATCAAATTGAAATTCCCGGGTATTCCAATCAAGAATTAAGGGTTTGGTTTCAATGACAGGGTTTATTTGCGTTGGTTGAGCTATAATTTGTTCTGGTAACGTGAATGAATAGGACCATGTATGGTCGTCAAAAGGATAGGCATCAAGGTTCAGGTATTGTTTAACATAAAGGTCATTCAATGATTTAGGGTTTTCTTCCAGATCTACTTTGTAAAGGTCTATTGCATTTGCAATCAGGCTTAAAGCAGATTTAGGGTTTTCTTGTCTTTCTTCCAATCGGCGAATCCTTTCACGGGTTAACCAATTTTCCGAAGTGATCTTTACATTTAGGACGAGCTGATCTATTTTTAAATTTGGGCCAGAGATCCGGGTTTTGATCTTATGTTTACTGTCTTTTTGTTCTTGGGAGAAACTTAGATCAGAAAATCCAAATTTGAATTCATGGAGATCAATAGAATAAAATGTTCCATTATCTTTATGTGGTGGTTTCCAATCAAAATGAAGGTCTTTTAAAAAGATTCCGGTTTCTGCAAGAGATCCATTTGCTGAGCTGGAATCTTGTCCTTGAAGGCAGGAAATAATAATAAGTATGATTTGGATAAATTTTCTCATTACAATATGTAAACAGTTCATTTCATTTCCACTGAATTGTAGTTGTTTAATTACTTCAAAAAATTAGTATGTTTTCACCTTGTAAAAGGGAACAATTTTGTTCTTTATTTGTTCTGAAAGAACAATTATGACTAATTCAAAACTTATCTACTCCACAGATCAAGGAGTTTCATTGAAAAATGAAACAGAAATCAGTCCTATTCTAGACCCATCTCAGCAACAAATTCGTCTTCATTTGGATAGGAAAGGAGGAGGTAAAGTTGTTTCTATCGTGAGAGGTTTACAAGAAACAATTGATGTTCTAATGGTTATAGCAAAAGAGTTAAAAAGTGGATGTGGTGTTGGTGGATCGGTTAAGAATGGAGAAATTTTGATCCAGGGGAATAAACGTGAAAAAATTCAAAAATTATTAATAAAAAAAGGATATTCTGTCAAACTCAGTGGCGGATAAAAATAAATGAAATCTATGGTAAAATATTCAATCACTACGCTCATGTTTTTCCTGTTTCTCTCATCTTGCTCAAAGGTGTCTGGATACGGATCCGTTACAATTGTGTTGTCCGGCAGTGTTCATGGTCAACTAGACCCGTGTGGCTGAAAAAAGAATCCTCTGGGCGGTCTGTCCAGACGTTTTGTTAAAATGAATGAACTCCGTGATTCGGGGGTCGATCCACTGATTATTGATGCTGGAGATTTATTTTTCAGCACTGCAAATTTAAATTCTACCAATAAAAAATCAGAGTTATATCGTGCTGCTGCCATCTTAGAAGGGTATAACAGAGTTGGCTGTGATGCTATCAATGTAGGGCATTATGAAGTGCTGAATGGACTCCCATTTTTGAAAAGTATGGAAGAAAAAACTGAAATACCTTTTCTCTCAGCCAATCTTCGTGATCCACAAACTAATAAGCTATTATTTAAACCTTTCCGAATTATTGAAAAGGGATTACTGAAAATTGGAATTGTGGGCGTCACAGATAAATTACCCGATTCAACCAAGAGTATGATCGCTGATAACTATATTGAAGCAGGGAATTATTATATAGATGAAGCGTCCAAACAAGCAGATATCATTGTGATCATGGTGAACAGTAATAGAAAAACATATAGTGAATTACCAACGTTATTTGCAAATGCCGATTTCATTGTGACCAGTGGAAGTACAAATATGACCCGGGAAAATACGAGACAAAAAGAGGGAGGACCTTTCTTATACTCCTGTGGTAAACAAGGTAAATATATGTCTGTATTAAGTGTCGAAATGGAGGATAAAAAAGCTCCAATCGTTGATATCTCTTCCCACGAAAAAAATATTTCTTCAATTCGAAAAAGATTTGAACGTCTGCAAAAGAAAGATCCAAATAAATCATTAGACGAATTGTATGCTGGTCAGGCCAACGTTTTGAAAATTATTGAACAAAATCGAAACAAATTGAAAGAGTCTGAAGCTGCGATAAAATCAGCTCAGAATACATTAAAATTTGAAACAATTGCATTGAATAATAAAATTCAGGATAATCCGGAACTATTGGCATTCGTTGATGAATCTCTAGCTACATGTAGTTCATTGAAACCTAAGACCGCAAAACCAAAATCCAAATCAAATAAAAAAGGTAAACCAATATCTAAGAAAAATCAAAATCACAGTGGCCACGATCATTAACCCAAATCCAGATTCACCTTTATTGTGAGTTTAAAACAACAGGTAACATTCATTATAACAGTTTCTATTCTGGTTGGCTTAATATCCAATTTGGTTCGATCTGATGCCATATCCTGGATGGCTGAACCAATAGAAGTTGTTAAGAATGTCAATGATGTATTATTAACTTTATCAGAACCGGAAATACGAGAAATTGATCTCGAAATGGCAAAATCACTGCACGGAACAGGATTATTGTTTGTAGATGCCAGAGCAGAAGAATACTTACCGGCTGGTATGATTCCAGGAGCCATAGCCAATGATGATGTGGAACTGTTATCAGAACAGATTGAGCATTTAATCGGATATGAAAAAGGGTTCGTGGTCTATTGCAGCGATGATGATTGTGGTTCCAGTAAAGAATTGGCCTATGATTTACAAGATTTTGGATTTATGAACATATTCGTTTTCAAAGGAGGATGGAAATCCTGGACGGATGCTGGCTTGGAAATTGAAACACATGAATAAACTTCATCCTTGGCTAATCGTTATAATAAGGATCCTACTTGGGATTATTTTTATTTATGCAAGTTATGATAAGATTCTTGATCCTGGGAAATTTGCACGTGATATAGCCAATTATCATTTAATACCCATGGGGTTTGAAAATTTAATAGCCCTGATAATTCCATGGTTAGAATTATTTATAGGCATTGGATTGGTTGCCGGTTTGATGGTAGATGGTGCATCAATGATCAGTGGTGGTTTGATGGCACTATTCATTTTATTCATTTTTCAAGCCACGCTTCGAGGATTTAATATAGAATGTGGTTGTGGGTTAAAAGAAGGCGAAATGGTAGGATGGAATAAAATTTTAGAAAACTTAGTTTTTCTTGGTGCATCCTATTTGGTTTGGCAGCGGCAGCAAAAACTTTTCGAATTATTCCCAAAAACTCCGTTGTCAGACTAATATCCAAAAAGTAATTTTTCGGGCTCTATTTTAAGATTTATGATCATTTACAATGCGAGAGTAGCTCAGCTGGTAGAGCATCACGTTGCCAACGTGGGGGTCGCGAGTTCGAATCTCGTCTCTCGCTCATAAAAAAAGCCCCGAGAAATCGGGGCTTTTTAATTTCAAATAATTCCTATAATCTCTATCATGACCCGTAAAATATTTTTAATTGTTTTCTTATTATTTGTAGGCTGTGATATTGATGAAGATGCTCCAGATTACCCGACTGGACTTCGAGGCTTTTTTACGCTTAATAATGGTAACCCTAGAATTCAAATCACCTGGTATGAATCCGCATCAGATGATGTAAGCGAATACCATATATTCAGGACTACTGATTTGGGCCAGTCTTTTGACTCATTATCAAAAGTAGGTGCATCTGTTTTATCTTTCTCAGATACGACAATCATTTGGCAGGAATCATTTGGATATAAGATAAGAGCGAAAGATCAATCCACAAATACTGGTGAATTTTCGGACTCTATTTTCATTGAATGTTATAAACCATCTGGGAATTGGACTTTCTCAAATTATGATTCGATAACAATTTGTGTCCAACCGGTCAATTATAGCATACCTTCTACAATCTACCTGAATATGGGTAATGATACATTGTCATCAATGTTTGACACGATTGCGGAAATGACATTATCTTCGGAGTCGTATTTGGATTCCATAAACTGGATAGGAAATGGCTGGATGATTTATAATTATACAGTATTTGAATTTAATGAAGATAGTTCAGGGCTTGAGACTGTCAATTATAATAGATTACCTGAATATTATTCGATAAACCTTTCTAATCCCGATTCGGGAACAATCTCATTTAGTTCTGGTAATTATGACACAATTCATTTGGTTCATTCTTTAAATGATTGTGATGGTGATAAGTTTTTCCCCTAAGATCCAGTCCCACATTCTACATTAGAAGTATCGCTTGTAGTGCCATAACTATTTACAGCTTCGATCTCGAAACAAGTTTCTGTATCAATAGGAATTTCAAGATCTAATGTTATTTCAGAAACTTCGATCAGGAAATTAGTATCCTGATACACTCTGTAAGTTTCTGCTGATACCACAGAATTCCAGCTAAGAGAAGCCGTTGATTCAGTGATTGTTGATTCAGTGATTGAAAGAGACAGAACAGGTGGTGTAAAATCTCCGGTTCCGCATACTACATTGGATGAATCACTCTCTGAACCAACATCATTAATTGCAGTGACTGTAAAGCAAGTCTCAACGCCGTGGATTAACTCAGTCTCATAATTAGTTGTTGTGACTTCTACAATAAAAACGCTGTCTTGATGAACTCGATAAGCTGTTGCAGATGATAATGATGTCCAACTTAAAGATCCATCTGTTCCTAAAACATAAATTGAAAGAATAGGCGCGATGAGTTCTTCAGGCATAGTTACACTTAAAGGATCTGATTCTGTACCATTGGTTCCATCAAAATCAAAGGCAACCACGTTATAGATATATGTGGTATTATAAGTCAAACCCAAATCTGTCAAGGTCAAGGCTGTGCCATTCCAAATTTCTGTATTATCACGGTATAAAATATACCCGGATGCATTATTCACTGCAGCCCAAACCAGAGTTAAATTTGTATCGTTAATGGTAGCACTAAAAGAATCCGGAGCCGGTAATTGCGGGACACCACATTCTTCTTCGGATACAGGACCTTCGATCCCAACACTATTTACTGCAGAAATTTGATAACAATACTCAACCCCACTCTCAATAGTATCATCATAGCTTTGGTCTGATATTTCAGCCAAGAAAACGCTATCCCTATATACTTTGAATGTTTCAGCATTGTATGGAGAATCCCAGCTCAAGGAGATATTTCCCTCTGAAACAGATAATGAAAAGTTCTCTATTGCTCCATAATATTCATTTTGAACAGTTACAACGACCGGTTGAGCGGTTGTTAAGTTGTCTGATAGATCACTTGCAGTCATTTGTATCACATGTTCTGATCCGTTAGATAGTTCATACGTTACCCAATTATGCGTATAAGGAGAGTCGCTTACTGTTGCTACTAATTCATCATCCACATAAAATTTCACATCCGCAATTCCCATGTTGTCTATGGCAAAACCAGAGATTAAAACGGTATCACCAACTGTTTGACTTGAAATGGGTGTAAGTATTGCCAGCACTGGTGGTGTTGTGTCATCTTCTGGTGTGACAACATTATTAACCAAAACAGCAATAGGGGAGACATCTGTTGAGTTTTCTCCTAAATCTGTTATCGTAATGGAAATGACGTGGTCATCATCTTCTGCAGCTAATTCTGTATTCCAATCGTGGGTATAAGGATATTCAGAATCAATTTCTACCGTATTACCATCAATAAAAAATTCTACTTGATCTATTCCTAAATTATCTGATACTGAGACCTGAATCTGTACAACGCCGCTCACCGTTTGACCGGCGTAGGGATAAAGAATGAAACCGGTAGGTGGAATATCATCTTCATTATCCACAAAAACGGCAATAGGTTGTGTTTGTGTATTATTCTCACTGGTATCAAAAGCTTTAACATACCAGATATGCTCAGAATCATCTTCAGCGGTTGTTGAATTCCATTCATATTGATATGGGTAAGAGGTCACTAAGAATTCTAATTCATAATTATGGTAAAACTCGATTCGGTTGATGCTTACATTATCAGAAGCGATTGCTGTGATATTCACCATACCGGAAACTGTTTGATTGGCTGCTGGTTCGTAAATAACCACATTTGGTGGTATCACATCTGGTTCATCAATATTATTAACACGAACCGTAACAGGGAAAAGAGCGGTAGTATTCCCGACTGCATCGGTAAGATTTACATTAATAATATGTTCTGCGTCTTCAGCTTCTACCGTTGTATTCCATAGATATTCATAAGGTAAGACTGAATCCTGTCCTGCGAAGGATCCATCAATGATAAAATCTACAAAGCCCATTTCAACGTTATCATATGCGGAAACTTGTATAAGAATAGTTTCTGAAACAGTTGCTGCTGAAGGTGGGTGAATAATTGTGCCTGTTGGAGGGATATTATCATCAGCTTCATAATTATCAATTAATACACTGATTGGACCGAGGGTAATCTGGTTTCCTGTTATATCCTGGATATGAACGTGTATGGTATAAGTAATATCATCAACTTCAACCGATGTATCCCAATTATAAGTATAGGGAGACTCAGTAAGCGTGGCAACGGTATCACCATCAATATAGACATTCACAAATGCAACTTCTTCATTATCATTTGCTTCGACAATAATAGTGATTTCTCCAGAAAGTGTCTGACCGGTATAAGGGAAGATCAATGTGCCGGTTGGATTGATATTATCTAAATTATCGATTAATATGCGGATAGGATTGGTTTGAGTCAAATTACCTGCAGCATCTTCTGCTTTGGCCCAAATAGTATGTTGTTCATCTTCTGCATAATCGGTCGTGATCCATGTGTATTCGTAGGGGGCGTCTTTACTTGAAATGATAACAGAATCATTCAAATACATAGTCACCATGCCTAATTCAACATTATCAAACGCATATGCCGACACAAGCACTGTATCAGACAAGATTGCTTGATCAGGTGGGAATGTGATGGTTAATGTAGGAGGAATGGAATCGGGTTCCTTTTGGACTTTGAACATGGGGCCTTCACAACTCAATGACAGAATGGCAATTAAAATGATATTTAGGTTAAAAGATTTCATCAATTGGATATTGTTACGAGAATTGGTTGAGCAATTGTGGTATGCCCTGCATCATCCGTTACGTACGCAGATAAAGTATGCTGGCTTTCATTTTCCAAAGGCGTTGTGTCCCAATCAATTTGATAAGGTTCCGTGTAATCAGTACCAATTGATTCTCCATCGATAAAGAATTCAACATTATTCACACCAAAGTCATCTACTGCCTGTACTGTAAAGGAAACAGTATCACTCACAGTTTGTCCGGAAAGAGGATTCGAGATAGACACAACAGGCGGTGTGATGTCATCAATGATATTATTTACAAAAACACTCACTGGAGGCACATAGCTTATATTATCAGATGAATCAGAAACAATGATACTAATGACATGATCTTCATCGTCGGTCTCACTTGTTGTATCCCATTCATAAGTGTAAGGGGAAGTGGTTAAAGTGTCTCTTGGAATACCGTCAATAGACAAGTTGACTTGTTCTACACCAATATTATCTGTGGCTGAAATTTCGACCGTGATTGTCCCTGTGACTGTTTGTCCTGCAACCGGGTTTTGGATTTGACCAGTAGGATGAATATTATCAAAATTATCTACATAGACTGCGATTGGCGGGGCAAGGGTTGCATTCCCATCCAAATCAAAGCCAACCACTGCAATAATATGGTCCATATCATCGGTAACTGTCTCGGTGTCCCAAATATAATTAAATGCATCAGAAGTATCCGTATGGACAGAATCACCATTGATAAAAAATTCAACTCGATCCATGCCAAAATCATCTTCAGCTAATACTTCGATTGAAACTGTTCCAGTTAAATCCTGACCCGCCACCGGATTCGTGATCAATACGATTGGCGGTGTTATATCTCCCGCTGGATCATTATCTACAAAAACAGAAATGGGGTTTAAAGGAGATTCATTGCCAGCCAGATCTATCAAAACAACACTGATAGTATGTTCTATATCTTCTTCTTCCAATGTGGTATCCCATGAATAATGGTATGGTGCTTCACCATCCGATATGATGTAAGTACCATCAATGGAAAAAGCGACTTCATCCATAGCTCTATTATCACTTGCACTAACAATGATATCAACGCTTCCGCTTACGGTTAATCCGGCGGGTGGACTGACAATAGAACCGGTTGGTGGAGTTATATCATTTTGTTGATTATTATCAATAATCACGTTGACAGGAGGAACAGTGGTTAAATTGTTGCTCATATCGCGTACGAGAGCATAAATAGAATAATGGTCATCCAAATACAAAAGAGTATTCCATGGAAAAATGTAGGGTGGCTCTAAAACATAACCCTGAAGAACATTATTCACATAATAACTCACATATTGTATACTGTCATTATCGGATGCTTCAACAGTAATATTAACGATTCCACTCACATATTGTCCAGAGAATGGATTTAATAAAAATGCAGTTGGGGGTTCATTATCATGATTATCTGCTTTAATTCGGATTGGAAAAGATGCATATGCATTTTGTACCTTATCATATGCAATGATAGATACAAAATGAAACTCATCCTCTGTATAATCTCCAGTTTTCCATTCAAAATCAAAAATATCATCTACTCCAGAATTATCTGTACCAACCTTTATTTGGTTTATATAGAACTGTACGGAATCAACTTCTTCATTGTCTGTCGCACGTGCAAGAACAGTAATATCACCTGCCACGGATATGCCATCAACAGGATATATTAAGACGGCTTGCGGTGGGGTTGTATCAGCGATGGGCAATTCCACAGTTTCACAAGATAGGGTGAAAAGGGCAATAATGATTATCCCAAAATTTGATAAGAATTTAGAACTTGGAATCATGACTGAAATTTACAAACTATTTTTGCGAATCCACCTAAAGACATTATTACCGAATTTAGTTTTTTCAATTCGAAATAACATCCGTTGTGCGTAGGTGGAAGCTATGTGTTTCAATGAAAAAACATACATATTCCTTCCAAATATTCCTTCTTCATAAACCGGTGTGAAATAAAATGATTGTTTCTGTTTCCAAAGGTCATAAATCATAGATGTTAAAACAGATATAGGAATGATATATGAAATAGATTCATAGGTCACACCTTTTTCATACAGCCCTATAAAACTTGCTTTTGGAAGTAGATCATTATATTGATCCCAAACTTGCGGTATCAATCTTCGGTCTTTATCCCATTTGATTCTTATATCTAGGGTAGCACCAATAAGGAACGTATAAAAAGAGTAGAAGAATCCCCGTTCAATAGAATATTCAAGTATTGAATAATCTGTTTTTATTTTTTCGATATGAAGGAGGGGAATAAATTCAGACTGATTGATACCAGTTTTTATAAATAATTCCGGATTTATCATATCGTTATTGAATTGTATATCCAAAAAATTAATAGTATCGCCACTCAAGGTATAGATGGTTCCAGTTCGATGATTCATTTTTTGTAGATTCTGTTCAAAACTCCAACTACTGTGAAAAACCCGATTAAAATCATTGTAGATGTAATAAACATCTCTCAAGTAAAGTGAATCTGAGTCGCCTATATCTTTAGAGAAAAAGTGTACAAACTCCTTTCCAATGGAGTCAACGGATGCAACGATTGACTCGCCATTGTATTTCACAATTACGTGTTGGACATCAGTATTCTGGGAATTCGGCCACAATACTGAAATAATAAAAAGGAATATGCTCATCATCTGTTTCATGGGGCTTAAATTAAGAACCTTGTATGAAGAGTCAAATCCTACGTTTCTTTCTTTCTCTTTTTCTTTTTTTGGGATCTTTTTCGTTGGCACAACCTAAAATTAGTGTCGGCTTGGGGCTTGGTTTATATGAACCAACTCTATCTGGTTTCGATGAAAATATTGATGTCCGTTTTCCTACGGGGACTATGTTGAATCGAAATTTTCTTCTTAATTGGGCTGTATATTACGAATTTTTCAGTAATGCCCGATTGGGGTATAATTCCTATTCATCTTTTGAAGCAGGGAAATTGGATTTGATTAATTCTAAAGCTGTATATCGTCGAACGATTATTTATAGGATGTTTCCCTTAGAAACTTATTTTCGTTGGAAACCAAGAATAGAACTTAATTTTACCTTAACTCCGATTTGGGGACGCGGCAGAATTTATGTGGATACAACACCCGGGGATAAATCTGAAGATTGGAATCAGCTCATAAATAGTTTTGGTGTTTCGAAACCTGTATCAGATTTGGGTGCAACAGATGCTATGATCAATGATTGGATTGGATTTTCCGGGATGATTGGTATTCGTTACTATTTATCAACACGCATCGGATTGGATATGAAAATGGGTTTTATGGACAATTCTTACAAAAATGATAAATGGCGTCTCCAAAAGAAAGAAGTAACAGGTCCAATAATGAAAATTGACGAATTACCCATATTCTCTTTTAAAGTGTTTTATGGTTTTAAATGAAGCAATTCATTTCCATCATACTTTTGTTCGTGTTTTTATTTGGGCAAGAATCAATGGTCGATAGGCCTAGTCCTTGTGAAGATCCATTACTCAATCTCGCAGAAAAAAAAGGGATTAAAGCTATTCCAATAAAAGATATTCCAAGATTTCGAAAATTAATGAAAGCTTGCGAACATGATGGAGGCGAAAAGTTCATAGAACAGATTGTTTATAAGGATTGGCAACGCGACTACAAAAAAGCCAAAACCATGGCTTCTTTCACACCTACTTTCTCAGTTCTCGTTTTTCTAGTTATGATTTATTATTTCATTGGATTAGGGCTAGCCACGAAATAAAGGAAGAGCCCTTTTTGAAAGTTCTTTATAGGGTCAGACTCCATTTTAGAATTAAGATATTATTTCAATGACCCACTCCCTATATTTTCACCCTTTTTTAAACATCAATAACAGGGTTTTGGTCCTAAAAATACTATAATGAAAAAAATAACTTTAATACTACTTACACTTATTTTGTTTGGATGTGGGGGCGGAAATAATTCATCATCGTCTTCGACAAAGGTCAAATATGATCTTATACCAAAGGATACTACGACTACTGCCGAAGATGGTGGGTATGGATTCGATCAGATTGCTCAAAGTATGGGATTTGAAACATATACTTTTAAGGAGAGTGATTATGAATATTTTGGAAGTCCTGAAGCAAAAAAAGGAGGGAATTTAAAATTTACATCTAGTCGATTTCCTGCAACATTCAGAGTACTTGGGCAACACCATAATTACACAGAGAATTACTATATTATTATGGATCTCTGTTATGAAAGTTTGCTCGGCACACATCCAGTAACGCTTGAGTTTATTCCAGGTCTTGCATCTCATTGGAAATTATCAGAAGATAAAATGGAATTTTGGTTTAGGATAAATCCAGATGCTCGTTGGTCAGATGGTCAAGAAGTTACTGCAGATGATATAGTTGCTTCATACGATTTAAGAATGGATGAGACCATACTGATGCCATCTACCCAAGTTACATATGGAAAGATAGAGCGTCCTGAGAAAATCAGTAAGTACCTACTCAAAGTAAAGTCCAAAACGCTGAACTGGCGCAATATGCTCTATTTTGGTGGCATGGCGATTCTACCAGAACATTACCTAAAAGATCTTGATGGAACAGCTTATCTTGAAGAATATAATTTCAAATTGCTTCCTGGAACTGGACCTTACACTATTAAAGATGAAGATATTTTCAACCAAGAATCATATACATTAACGAGGAGGAATGATTGGTGGGGTAGTGATGATAGAGAAAATAGGGATAGGTATAACTTTGACAGAATTGCTATATATGTAGTAAAGGATAACCCAGCTCTGCAGTTCGAGAAAATGAAAAAAGGTGAATCGGATATATTCGAAATAAGAAAGCCATCTATGTGGGTCGATGAAACAAATTTTGAAGCAGTCAATAAAGGTTGGATACAAAAACGACGGATACACTCAAATAAACCGGCAGGCACATGGGGATATGCATTTAATATGCGAAAATGGCCTTTTGATGATAAACGCGTAAGGTATGCATTCTCTTATCTATATGATCGAATAAAATTTAACCAAGAAATATTATATAATGAGTACAACCTTCAAAATTCACTTTATTCCGGTAGCGAGTATGAGAATCCCAACAATAATAAGTTTGAGTTTAATCCAGCCCAAGCTATCAAACTTTTAGAAGAAGCAGGGTATGTAGAGAGGAATAAAAGAGGGATTCGGATACATCAAAAAACAGGAAAAGAATTAAGTTTTACAATTGATGTGAATAAATCAACAGAATATCGAATAACACCAATGCAGCAGATACTTAAAGAGTATGGTATAGACATGCAGATAAAATTTGTTGATTCTACGACTCGTTGGAAAAATTTAATGGATAGAAATTTTACCGTTGATTTCCAGGCTTGGGGTGGGCTGGTCTATCCAAATCCAGAGACATCATTGAAATCAAGTTTAGCTGATATGAAAAATAACAATAATATCACAGGCTTCAAGAGCGAGCGTGTTGATGAGTTATTACCATTGTATGACACAGAATTCGATCATAATAAGCGCGTGAAGATCATTCAAGAAATAGATGGTCTTTATTCCGAAGAACACCCGGTAGCTTGGGGTCTTTCACGAGAGCCGCCTGTTAGGTTGCTTTTTTGGAATAAGTTTGGATATCCCGATTATATGTTGACTAAATATGGTGGTAGGTTATATGATGTTCTTCAACACTGGTGGTTCACTGAAGAAAAGGATATCTTATTGCAGGAAGCAATAAAAGACGATAAAGTTTTACCAGTAGGTAATATTGAGCATACCTTCTGGAAAGATCTTTAAAATAGAATATTCAGATAGACTGACAAAAATATGACCACTTACTTCTTAAGGCGGTTATTATTAATGGTACCTACATTTTTAGGATCTACGATCCTTGTATTTATCATTTTGCAAATAGCACCTGGCGGACCAATTGATAGAGCAATTATGGAACTACAGATGGGTGGTTCAGAACCAGGTGCAGCTACATCTGGTGTTTTGGGAGGAAGTGTATTACCTGAGAGTGCATTAAGAGAACTCAGACGTTTTTACGGGTTCGATAAACCTATACTCCAGAGATATCTAATATGGTTGGGTGTAATGCCTAGAGAAATAAAACACCGTGAAGTTATTTTTCCATTAGGGCAAACGATTAAAGAGAAGAGAGTTGGGAAGCGTGATGGGAAGTTATGGTTAGTGGATGTTGAATATTTGGATAATGGTAAATTATTAGTACATGAAAAAGATGGTAGTATAAGTAAAAAATGGCATGCTTCTGTTGACAGTCTTCAAGTAGATGGGTCTGTAGATGCAGTTGTATTTCAAAAAGAATTATCAGGAATTCTAACAGGTAATTTAGGTAGATCATATATTTATGCTAGGCCAGTAACAGAGGTAATGGCACCAAGGTTTCGAATTTCTCTTCTTCTAGGATTGACGGGTATTTTATTATCCTATTTAGTCTGTATACCTCTAGGTATAAAAAAGGCAATTAATCACGGCTCTTTATTTGACTTTGGTTCGAGTGTAATGATCTTCATTACTTATTCAATTCCGGGATGGGCCTTAGGGGGCGTTTTACTTGTTTTACTAGGCGGAGGAAGCTTTTTGGATGTTTTTCCGCTAGGTGGCTTACATAGTCCTAGAGAAATCTGGGAACAAATGACTTTATTCCAAAAAATAATTGACCAGACACATCATATGATCCTTCCCATAATAGCGTGGTCGATTGGTAGTTTTGCTACCCTGACAGTTCTAATGAAAAATGGTCTCTTAGAAAATTTAAGTCAAGATTACATACGAACTGCATTTGCAAAAGGTATTAGTGAAAAGAGAGTAATCTGGTCTCATGCTATAAGAAATAGTGTGATTCCCATAGCTGCAAACTTTGGACAGATTATTGGTGTTGTTATAGCTGGTTCTTATTTTATAGAAAGAGTATTCAATATCGAAGGGTTCGGTAAATTGGCATTTGAGGCAGTTCTCCAGCGAGATTATCCTGTCACACTGGGTTTTTTGGTCATTGTTGTAATTCTTAGGCTACTTGGTAACATTATTTCTGATTTTATTTTAGCGCTCGTTGATCCAAGAATAAGGTTCAAATAATGAATAGCCTAGATAATGCCATTCCGATCAATGATTCTATTTTCAAAAAAAGGTGGGAAAAATTTAAAACTCTAAAAAGGGGATATTATTCGTTAATTATCCTTTCTTCTTTGTATGGAATATCCTTTTTCTTACCATTCCTGATCAATAACCGTGCAATTATAGTAAAATATGAAGGTAGTTTATATTTCCCGGCGGTATCAGGATATATTTCAGGAAAAGTTTTTAACCAAGAAGTCCCTGGTGAGACCAGATATAGAAAGCTCAAAGATAAATTCGAAAAAAACAATGTGCAGGGAAACTGGGTTTGGATGCCTCCTTATCCATATTCACCTTATGAAGATATTACATTTGAAGGTAATAAAATGTATGAACCACCATCGCGAAAGCATTGGCTGGGGACAGATAATACTGGCCGGGATGTGTTTGCAAGATTGTGCTATGCTTTTAATATATCAATATCTTTCGCATTACTATTAACAATCATTAATTACATTATTGGTGTATTGATTGGTGGTGCCATGGGATATTTTGGGGGGAAGTTTGATCTCTTTTTTCAACGACTCATTGAAATATGGTCTAGCTTGCCTATGCTTTTTGTAATAATAATCCTATCGTCCATACTTAAACCGTCATTCATGCTTCTTATTAGTATCTATACTCTTGTGAACTGGATTAGTATGACATATTTCATGAGAGCAGAATTTTATAGAGAAAAAACAAGAGCTTATGTCGCAGCAGCACTTAGCATGGGGCAGTCTGATTTCAAAGTAATGTTCAAGCATATTTTGCCAAACTCATTAGTCCCAATCATTACATATTTCCCATTCTCAGTGGTCGCTGGAATATCTGCACTAGTTGGTCTTGATTATCTTGGATTTGGTCTTTCACCTCCAACTCCTTCATGGGGACAGATGCTTGATGTCGGTCTGCAAAATATAAGAAAATGGTGGATGGTATTTGCTCCTGTTTCAGCACAGTTTTTAACCCTTTTATCTGTTGTCTTTATAGGCGAAGGTGCTCGAGAAGCCTTTGATCCAAAAGTCTATTCTAGGTTACGATGAGCGAACATAAGCTATTTGAAATAAAGGGTCTCAAGACATTTTTCCATACTGAAGCTGGTACTGTAAAGGCAGTAAATGATGTTTCATTTGATATCTACAAGGGGGAAGTATTAGGAATAGTTGGAGAATCTGGATCAGGAAAATCAGTAACATCATTATCTATCAATAGGTTGATACCAAATCCGCCAGGTGAAATAGTTGCGGGTAAGATTCTATATAATGGTGTAAACCTGTTAGATCTAAGCTACGAAGAAATGAGAAAATATAGGGGAAAACATATTTCAATGATATTTCAAGAGCCTATGACTTCGCTTAACCCTGTTCTAAGAATATTACCACAAATGAATGAAGTGCTAGTCGAACATGATGGTATAAGTTTCGATGAAGCAACTCCCCGAAGTATTGAAATGCTTAAAGCAGTAGGGATACCAGATCCCGAAAGAAGAATATATGATTATGCTCACCAATTCTCGGGTGGTATGAGGCAGAGAATAATGATCGCTATGGCACTTCAATGTACCCCATCACTATTAATTGCTGATGAACCTACCACTGCTTTGGATGTAACGATACAGGCACAAATATTAGATCTAATGATGGATCTTAAGGATAAGAGAAAAGATGCAGCTATTTTATTGATTACGCACGATCTTGCTGTAATTGCAGAAACGTGTGATAGAGTAATTGTGATGTATGGTGGTGTAATACAAGAGATAGCTAACGTGCATGACTTATTTAGTAACCCAATACACCCCTACACAAAAGCCTTGATGGATTCAATCCCTAAAATGAATACACAGACCAAACGATTAAAGGCTTTGAAAGGAATGGTGCCATCAATGCTTGAACTTGGGGATGAATGTAAACTTTGCTCAAGATTTGACCCTACAGAATGTGCCTGCGGAGGTACAACTATAGAACCTGATCTTTCTGAAATTGAAACGGATCATTTTGCAAGAATAAATCTAGAAATTTTGAAAAAATGAATAAAGAAAATCCAATATTAAAGATCAAAGATCTCTCCGTAGATTTTCCAATCTTTGGAGGCATTCTACAAAAGCAAATAGGCTCTGTACATGCTGTTAGGAATGTTAGTCTTGATCTTATTAGAGGTGAAACTTTAGGAATAGTAGGTGAATCTGGCTCTGGTAAATCTACTTTGGGCAATGCTATTCTCAATGTAATTCAATTAACTGCTCCTGATGTTAAAATTCAGGGAGATATAAAGATTGTCCTTAATGATGAGGAAATTGAATTGAGTAGATTAACACGAAAAGAAATAAAACCATACAGGCAATATATTCAAATGATATTTCAGGATCCCTATTCATCTCTGAATCCTCGAATGCTTGTAAAGGATATAATTAAGGAACCTCTAGACATAAATACGAATCTTACTTTGTCTGAAAAAAATGAAAAAGTAGACTGGCTACTTAATAAAGTGGGTCTTACAATTGAACAATCGAATAGATATCCCCATGAATTCTCAGGTGGCCAACGACAGCGTATTGGTATAGCCCGCGCCTTAGCCACAGATCCAGAGATCATTATTGCAGATGAGCCAGTTTCAGCATTAGACGTTTCTATTCAGGCACAGATAATTAACCTTATGATGGATTTGCAAGAAGAATTAAATCTGTCTATTATTTTCATTGCACATGATCTTTCTGTAGTAAAACATATATCTAGCAGAGTAGGTGTCATGTATTCCGGCGAATTAGTAGAGATTAAAGACACAGGTGATATATTTGATAGCCCCGAACATGATTATACAAAAGAATTGCTAAGGGCAATTCCTCAACCTGATCCGTTTGGAAGAGACGAGAGGAAGAAAAGCCGTTTAGGTATAGTTTAAACCAGTTTTATTTAAAATTTATAATACAAGGTGAAGAATATGAAATACAAAGATTTTCCATACAAACGAGTTGATATAGAAACCCAAAAAGAATTGATGGCTGGTTGGCTGATACGTTTTGAAAATGCTGAAACTGCATCTGAACAGATTACTGTCTTAAAAGAAGTGGATGAGTCAAGCAGGGAATATTCGTCCTACCAGTCCATCGCTAGTTTGAATTTCAGCCGAAATATTAATGATGAAGCTGCGAAATCTGAGAGAGATTATTATGATTCTATAGGTCCTGATATCCAAGAAGTATACAATAAACTTGATCAGGCCGTGGACGCATCTCGATTCAAAGCTGATTTAACTGAGGAATGGGGTGCTACATTCTTGGAAAAAATTGAAATGGAATTAAAAACGTTCGATCCAAAAATTATGAATATGCTTCGCAAGGAAACAGACCTTAGAAATGAGTACACAAAACTCACAGCCGGGGCTAAGATAGAGTTTGATGGAAAAAGTTATAATCTGGCCGGATTAGGCCCCTTCCATACTCATGAAGACCGAGACCTTCGCAAACGATCTTATGCAGCTCGGTTTCAATGGTTTGAAGAGAATGCTGATGAATTTGATGATTTGTATGATAAACTTGTCAAACTCCGCCATAAAATTGCTACAACTCTGGGGTATAATAACTTTGTTGAACTGGGCTATTTGCGTATGGGGAGGTCCGACTATGGTCCGGATGAAGTTGCAAATTTCAGGAAGCAGATCGTGGATCATGTTGTCCCAATTGTGACCCAACTACTAGAACAGAAAAAGGCTATTTTAGGACTGGATCACTTATATTTTTATGATGGCATCAATTTTAAGGAAGGTGACCCAAAGCCTAAAGGGACTCCGGAAGAGTTGGTCTCTGGTGCCCAGGACATGTATCATGAATTATCTCCAGAGACGGGTGAATTTTTTGACATTATGGTGAATGAAGAGTTGATGGATCTGGTGAATCGCGAAGGAAAACGTCCCGGAGGATTCTGTACATCATTTCCCAAATATGATCGACCCTACATTTTTTCAAATTTCAATGGTACAGATCACGATATAACGGTCTTAACCCATGAAGCTGGGCATGCCTTTCAGAGTTATTCCAGTCGGCACCAACCTCTCGTGAGTTATCTATGGCCAACCATGGAAGCAGCGGAAATACATTCCATGAGTATGGAATTTTTTACCTGGCCCTGGATGGAGCGATTTTTTAAGGAAGAAACAGAGCGCTTCAAATACAAGCATATTGCAGGCAGTTTATCCTTCCTGCCTTATGGTGCCTGTGTAGATCATTTTCAGCACTGGGTCTATGAGAATCCTGAAGCAACGCCCAAAGACAGAAAAAATAAGTGGCTGGAACTGGAATCCATTTATCTGCCAAATCGAGATTATGATGATATTGAATTCCCAAAATCCGGTGGTATTTGGCAGGGGCAGCTCCATATATATCAAATGCCGTTTTACTATATTGACTATACTTTAGCGCAAATTTGCGCATTCCAGTTTTGGATTAAAAGTGAAGAAAATAGAGAGCAAGCATGGTCAGATTATAATCGGTTATGTAAAGCAGGCGGGAGCCTTCCTTTTACGGGTTTGGTTGAATTAGCCGGTTTAAAACTCCCATTTGACGATGGGTGTTTGGAATCGGTGGTAGAAAAAGTTTCAAATTGGTTGGATAGCGTAGATGTTTCTTCATTATAATTGATCCATGAAAATAATCGGGTATATAGCAATTGTTTCCCTGCTTGTGGGTAAAGAACCAAAAGCTTTGGATCAATTTGTGGTTGATTATTTATTGCTCACGCAAAGTAAGATGGTTGACAGCCCAACTGTATGGCAGGATTTGAGAGAAGGCTACCTGAGAAACGAAGCCATTATTTTTAGTGAAATAGTACTAGACAGTTTAGCAGATGGATTAACATCGTACTATGTGGCAAAAACACATTTACCAAAAATTAATCGATTAAGGGAACAGGTACGGGAAGGGAAGGGTTTTAATTATAATATTGAGAAAATATCACCATCTAATGCGAATGTGAATTATTTTTCTTCGGTCAAGGATTGATCTGGATCAATATCTAATTCTTTAAAGATCATTTTTGAAATATTTTCGGCAGATTCATCTTCGGTAAAGCCATCGTCTACTAAAGCTGAGAAAGAATCTTCCAGAATTTTCAAATCTTTATCATTTGAAAAAATTTCATCTAGAATAGATGATGGCACTTTAAAATCCCTGAGCCGTTTATAGATATTTAATCGGGTTATATTCATGATCAAAACTACCTGTAAAATCTGTTCCAAAAACCTAAAAAGGTGAATTGAATGGCAGAATTCGTAAAGTAAATTCCGCCGCGTATTTTGAAAATTTAAGAAATATTATGGCGTCGTACCCAAGCGGTCTAAGGGGCCGGTTTGCAAAACCGTTATTCGCCGGTTCGAATCCGGCCGACGCCTCATTTTATTTAAGCCCGGGTGGTGGAATTGGTAGACACTATGGACTTAAAATCCATTGTCCGTAAGGACGTGCCGGTTCGAGTCCGGCCCCGGGTACTCGTTAAGAAAAAGGCTCCAATGGAGCCTTTTTCTTTTAGTACCAAAATACGTCCCGGGACAATATGGGCTAAATCGTATTCATTTCCTTGGATTCTATTGCACATTTAGTAAAAAATAACGTATAACAAAAAAGCCCACAAATTATATAATTTCTTGTCTTGGTATCATTATTTAATGAACTATATGTAGGTATCAACTTTTAGAACTATTAAATAACTATTTTGATTTTATACTGCTTTTTTCCCATGTCTTAAATAAACTATCCATACGGATAATCTAATCAATGAAGAAGAAAGGAATACTAGGTGGATAGGATTAATAGCCGGTGTTAATAATTGATGCAATATAGATTCTTGTTTACTTATAAAGCCACCCAAAACGCCTCCTAGGAATATAAAAAGGCCTCTGTAAAATATTCTTTTTGATGTTAAACTAATCATATCTTTTCCAGTCATAAGCTCAAACAAACGATTATCCATTGCAAGGCTTCTTCCGCTAAAAGTAAGTGCACCAAAAGATGCAATCATTATTGACATTGGAAGCTTCAGTTGAGTTGGTAAATAAGAAGTTCCAATCCACATTATTGGAAAGAATATTATTATTAAGCTAGTCCATCTTATGGTAATATGAGTACCTAACTCATCAATCTTTTTCCCCCAATATCTTAAGCTAAATAAGCTAAGTATTTGGCTAGCATTAATAAGAATTGCTAGTTCTAAATAATTAAACTCCTGATGCCTTATCCAGAATACCATCATAAGTGGCCCTGATATTGAAACTGAAAATTGTGAAATAGCATCAAAGGAAATGAATGTTTTAATAATATTGGATTTTTCATCTCCATAATTATTAAATTGACTTTTACTGCTAATTAATTGATACGGAGGTTCATACTTTTTTGTTATAAAGAACATCGAGCCTATGTTTGCGACTATACCAATACAGAAAATTATACCAAAGCCTAATAAAGCATCTGTTTCGCTATATTCATTAAGCAGTGTCCCTGCAAGTAGTGATGATATAAGCATGGATATTTTTACTATTTGAGACCTATTCGCAAAATAACGTCCTCTTATCCTACCCGGAACTAGGTATCCCATCCATGATGTCCACGGCGATAGCTGTGAAATGGCAATCATAAAATAAAAGCATATAACAAGTAAAAATAAATAAAAATTATCAGTTTTAATCCCAACATAGTATATCGTTGGTAGAAGAAGGGTCTGAATTATCTTTAAGATGACTAGAAGTGTTTTTCGTGATTTTAATATGTGAAAAAAAAAGGATGTATAATTTTGAAATATAGATCCGATAAAAATGGGTAGAGTTGTTAGTATAGAAATTTCAAAGCTTGAGTATTTTAGAAATTCAAAAAAAGCGCCAAAGTATGTTTCAACAGATCCGTACATAACTGCCCACCAAGATCCTTCTATTGTAGAAGTTTTTAGAGATGTTCTAATATCTTTTGTGTCTCTTTTTATGATTTTATTCATATTGTTTGAACATGATTTTCATCTAATTGAATGATTTGGTTTATTGAATTTAAATTAGTTAAAAAAGATTTCTTACTAAATAGGTTAAAACAATATTTATTTTTAGCGCTAACGAATAGGTTATCAAAAACAAACAAGATTCACTGGCCATTTAGTTTAACTAAAAAGTGTTAGGGTAGGATGCAAGTAAGGTGGGGTAGTGCAAAAGAAAAAGGCTGACACACATTCTTGAACAAAATTTTGTAATATGGGTTATTATTTAACAAGGAGTTAATAATGGAGGAGCGCTTAGATGGTCTCGAAAAGAAATTAAAATCGATGACTGCTATGCTTTGGGTAATCCTATTCTGTACCAGTATGACATTTGGATTTGTATTTAAAAAATTGAATACCATACAGGATAATGTGGAAGGAATAGTAAACAATTAATAAGGTTAGTGGGGTTTATTGTTTGTGGGATGTTGGGTAGATTTGGATATGATTAGGTATATTCTTATCGGACTTCTTATTTTGTCATCATTCACTAAAAGTAATCAATTTATCAATGGGGTTGATATATCTATGCTAAAGCAGGTAGAAGAAAATGGAGGACTTTTTTATGAAAATGGAAATCAAATTGACCCAATTCAAATATTCAAGGATAAAGGTATTAATACTGCCCGAATTAAAATTTGGCACACACCATCGCTGAATTATAACAATTTAGAAAGTGTTCTTGAAATAGCAGATAGAGCAAGTAGTGTAGGGTTGGATTTGTTCCTAGATTTCCATTATTCTGATACTTGGGCAGACCCATCAAGCCAAACTAAGCCCTCTGCTTGGGTAGATTTAAATTTTGAAACTCTATGCGATAGTCTGGAGCAATATAGTCACCATGTCATAACTAAATTAAAAAATCAAAACACTTTGCCAAAATATGTACAAATTGGTAACGAAACAGATTGTGGCTTTTTATGGCCGGATGGATATGTTTGTGATGAATCTAATAATGATTCTCAATGGAATAAACTACGAGAGTTATTTATGCATGCTATTGAAGGAATAAATAGCGCATTAGATACTCAAGATACATTGAAAATCATTTCGCATGTCAGTAGTGGAGGAAATTGGTTTTTTAATAATCTAATTGGTCAGGGTGTCGATATTGACATTTTGAGTATATCATACTACCCAATGTGGCATGGAACATTATCTGATTTAAACCAGAATATGGATGAACTTGGCAATGAGTTTCAAAAGCCAGTATTGATAGTTGAAACTGCATATCCATTTACATTACAATGGAACGATAACACTAATAATATCTTGGGTCTTGAGACTCAATTACTTGAAGACTATGAAGCAAGTGAGGATGGGCAGTTTACATTCCTTCATGATTTAATTATACTTGTGGATGAGAATGATTATGGATTGGGTATTTGTTATTGGGCTCCTGATTGGATATCAACGAACCAATTTGGAAGCCCATGGGAAAATCAGGCTCTATTTGATTTTGATGGAGAATTACTAGATGCGATATCAGTATTTGATAATTCAAGTGTAGCAATTAAAAGAATTGATAATTTTAGTTTAAACAATATTTATAATTATCCTAATCCATTTAATCCAATTACAACTTTAGAATATGACTTACCAGAAGATGCAGTGGTAAACATCACCATCTATGATATGATGGGACGAGTTGTTAATACTCTTGTAAATGGCTCACAAACAGCAGGTTACAAATCAATCCAATGGGATGCCACCAATAACCTTGGTGATCCTGTCTCAGCTGGATTATACATCTATACCATCCAAGCGGGTGAGTTTAGACAGACTAAAAAGATGGTATTATTAAAGTAAAATGCTTTTAGATTTATAATGAAAAGGCCTCGCAATAGCGGGGCCTTTTTGTTAAGAAGGCTTGTATTTATCCGTAATAATCAGTATTTATGAGTAATTATCCGTAATTTCATTAAGGACTTAAAATCCATTGTTCGTAAGGACTCTCCGGTTCCAGTCCGGCATCGGATACTATAGTTTTAAATAAAAGAAGGAAAGAAACATGAATATATTGAAAAAAATACTTTTACCGGTTGCGATTTGTGCCGTTGTCTTACTAAATCTGGTTGGTTGTGGAACGAAAGGTAAAAAGTCTGAAAAACAGACCACAGAGCAGACATCTAACGAACACCCTACAGATAAAAAATCATCAAGTGAGCATCCTGAACATCCTACGGATAAAAAAACATCTAGTGAGCACCCTGAACATCCTACGGATAAAAAGTCATCCAGTGAACATCCATCTGATGACAATTAAATAATAATTTTCCACCATCAATATAATAACACACCGTTTCGATTGTGGTTAGAGACCAGGTTAGACCGTTTGCAATGAATTGGCGTAAAATAATCCTGGCAGCTCTTATAAGTTGTACTGTTTTTACTGCCTGTCAAAAAGCAAAGAGTGCATCTAATAATGTACCGAACGTTGTTACCGCAGACATCCAGGTGGGCATTGAGAAACATATCGAGGAACAGACGAAACTGGGTGACGGTTATTTCAAGTTGTTATTCGATAATAATGAACTCAATCTCAAACTGGTGCGTGTTCACACAGAATATCTTGCCAATCTAGGACCGCAACGACACTTTGCCTGCGTTGATCTTGCAAGTACAGATGGTTTTGTTTACGATGTAGATTTTTTCCTTTCTGGTAATCCTGGTGATATGACTATTACAGAAACCACTGTTCATAAGACCAATGGTCAGCCTATATATTTGTGGGAACAGAAACAGGATAAAACTTGGCATCGTGTTCCTTCGGATAATGCTTCACCAGAACTTTTAGGAGTCATTAAAGATAATGACCGATTCGAATTTACTTATCGAGCTACTTTACCGGAGATTAACAAAACGAGCCGCCTGTGGATTCCATTACCAGCTTCTGATGAATATCAATCGGTAGAATTGAAATATTTTAAATCTCCAGTATCGTACGAAATTCTCGAAGACAATGAATATGGTAATAAAATGTATTTCATGGAATTAAATCCTGAAAATGGAGGAGAGATTATTGAAATATGCTATTTAGTGAATCGTCGAGAAAAAGGTGTTTACGAAGATAAATCCCTTGACCCAAAAAAATATTTACGTCCCAATCGTATGGTTCCATCCAATAATGAATTTAGCCAAATTGCAAAAAATGTTGTAGAAGGTAAACTAGGTAACCTTGCTAAAGCTCGAGCTTTGTATGATCATACAATTGACCGCATGAAATATATAAAATATGGTGAAGGATGGGGCAAGGGCGATGCCGTTTATGCTTGTGATGTAAAGTCCGGAAATTGTACAGATTTTCATTCCTATTTTATTGCATTAGCTCGTTCAGTTGATATCCCTGCACGTTTTGCAATCGGTGCATCTATTCCTTCATCACGAAACGATGGTGGTGTTGATGGATATCATTGTTGGGCAGAATTTTATACTGATGGAAATTGGTGGCCTATTGATATCAGTGAGGGAGACAAGTGTTCAGCACTGTCTACATATTACTTTGGGCATAATCCAGCCAACCGCATAGAGTTTAGTCATGGACGTGATCTTGTGGTTGAACCTGGCCCGATTTCAGGTCCAATCAATTTTCTCGCATATCCTGTATTAGAGATTGGTGGAGAGATCGTAAAGGCCAAAGTCGAGTTCTCTTTCAATCGGATTCCACCTCCTGCATAATAAAATATTTTTTAAGTTTCTCTTACGAAAAAGATGTCACATTTCTTCTTAAGTTTTAATGACTAACTCTAATATCTTAATAATAAATATGAAAAATTTAAAACTGTTTTTATTACCCTTAATTTATTTGACAATAATATTTGGCGATACTCCACTACAATCACCATCTCAATTCCTAGGTTATGAATTAGGAGATAAATTCACCTTTCATCATGATGCTGTGGATTATTTTGAACATGTATCAACAGTTTCAAAGCATGTTGAATTGATTACTTACGGTGAAACCTATGAAGGTCGTCCACTTATTGTTTCCGTTATCACGCACCCAAATAATAAGGAATCTGTGGAATCTATCAGGAAAAATCATTTAATTGCATCAGGATTAATGGAAGGTGAAAAAACGAAAAATCCTTTATCCGTTGTTTGGTTGAGCTATTCGGTGCATGGGAATGAATCCAGTTCTATGGAAGCAGCCATAAAAACGCTGCATACATTTGCTGACATTAACAATGCTGAACAAATGAAATGGCTCGAGAAAGTCGTATTGATGATTGATCCTTGTATTAATCCTGATGGACGAGACCGCTATGCCAATTTTCATCGTACGACAGCTAATGTTATCCCGGACGTTGACGTAAAAACTTGGGAGCATCGGGAACCCTGGCCTGACGGTAGAACAAACCATTATTATCATGATTTGAATCGTGATTGGAGTTGGCAAACCCAAAAAGAATCTCAACATCGATTAAAATTGTACAAAAAATGGATGCCTCATATCCATGTAGATTACCATGAACAATCTTACAACAATCCCTATTATTTTGCCCCTGCAGTGGAGCCGTACCATGAATTAATTACACCATGGCAAAGAGAGTTTCAGAAGACCATAGGTAACAATAATGCAAAATATTTCGATGAGCAGCAACTGCTCTATTTTACGAATGAAGACTTTGATCTTCTTTACCCCGGTTATGGTGATACATATCCGACTTATAATGGCGCTATTGGGATGACTTATGAAAAAGGGGGTGGTAGCTCTGCTGGTGTGGCTATAAAAACATCTTCTTCAGATACTCTTACTCTGCAGGAAAGACTTGATCATCATTATTTGACAGGGTTAGCTACCGTGGAAGCCACATATCAAAATTCTGAAAGAGTGGTTAAAGAGTTTCAAACTTTTTTTAAAACAGCAAATTCGATCCAATCTGAAAAGTATAAAACGTATATTATTTCTAATGATAATCATAAAAATAAATTAAATGATTTTACAGATCTCCTTGATCTTAATGGTATCAAATATGGTCGCCTTATTAAAAAAACACAATTGGTTAACAATGCATTTGCTTATGAGTCAGGTGAAAAGGAAAGTATTAAAGTTATGGGTGAAGATATTTTGATTTCAACCAAACAAAACATGTCCGTATTGACTCAAGTGCTATTTGAACCTCAGACAGCAGTATCTGATACATTAACATACGATATTACTGCTTGGTCGCTTCCATATGCTTATGGACTAAAGGCTTTTGCAACTGAAAAAGAATTACTTATACAAGAGTACGTCTCGCTAATTGCACCTACCCATTTAGAATTCCTGGAAAGTGGCGACTATGGTATTCTTGCGAAATGGGGATCTTTAAATGCGTTAAAATTTCTCGCTGATTTATTAAAAAATAAAGTTGTAGTTCGTGTAGCAGAAAAATCATTCACCCATAATGATATTAATTATAACCCTGGTGCACTATTTATTTCACCACAAGGGAATGAGCATCTAGGGAAAACTCTGTACAAAATAATTCGTACTGCTGCCATGAAACATAATCCCGATCTTGTATCAATAAGTACTGGAAAATCTTCAAAAGGGATTGATCTCGGGTCTTTCAATTTTCGTGTGGTAAAATCACCACGAATAGCAGTCCTTAATGGTGATGGTGTGTCTGGTGGTAACTTTGGTGAAATATGGCACTATTTTGAACAACAAATTGAATATCCTATATCTGTTTTTAACTCATCTGATTTTAAATCGATTCCTTTTGATGATCTTGACGTATTAATCCTTCCTAACGGTAGTTACGGATTTTTAAAAACTGAAGTTTCGCCTAGCGCCCAAGTTAAAAAGGAGACATCTGCTTCCATGTTAATCAAACAATCGCCTCCTCCAGTATTACTGAATTGGGTAAATAGAGGTGGTCGCTTGGTTGTGATTGGATCTGCCATGAAAAAATTTGTTGACCAAAAAGGATATGGCTTAGTGAAGTACGAATCAGAAGTTGCAAAAAAAGAAGCTAAGAAAAATGATGAAAAGCAACAACTAGCTGAGCGAGGAAAAAAGTATAGTGACCGCAAGAGAAAAAAGCTCATTGATAATATCTACGGTTCTATTGTGAAAGTTGAAATGGATAAATCCCATCCACTAGCTTTTGGATATAATGACCAATATTTTGCGCTCAAATTGGAGAAAACACTTTATCCTTTATTACCGAAAGGGTGGAACGTGGGTACCTTAAAGGATCCTGATTCTCACATTGCTGGATTTATGGGTCATCGTATTAAGAAAAAGATCCAGAATAATTTGATGTTTGGTGTTCACGAAGCTAAAAAGGGAAGTATTATTTATATAGCAGACAATTTGCTATTTAGGTCTTTTTGGTATAATGGAAAACTGCTTTTGGGGAATGCAGTTTTTATTGTCGGGAAATAGTCCAAAAAAATCCTTATCTCTATGTAAACTTGGCGGATGTATCGCCCATTACTTTTTTATTCTCTCCTTTCTTGGCTAACAATTGCACAAGCCAACCATCGTGGTCGCCCATCTATTGAGTCTTTAACAGATCCGTTCAACCAAAACTATTCTGCCAGAATCGGAGATTATCCTTTTCCCACGAACCCCATGAACGACCGAGCAAAGGGCTACCTGCTCCAAGGTAAGGCCCAGACTGCTCTGGCCAACTATGGGAATTATATTGATATTGAAGTCAATCCCAACGGTGCCTGGGGAGATTTTTCGTACCTATATGAAGTTACATTTCTGGCCGGGGTTCCTGGGCAATCCTACACATCAAACTATTCTTGGGGATTTACAGAATCTATTGTAGATGATGAAGGATTTCCTAAATACAGCATTTGGGAATCCCAAGATGCTTATGATGCTTGGTACTCTGAAGGAGATACAAATTTTGTCGGGATATTATTTGATGCTGAAAATGACTTTGGACGGTGGGAGCCAGACAGTATTTCAAGGAAATTGTCCACGGATCTAATTACGGATGCGTATCAATGGTGTCTGGATCATGAACAAAAAAAAATACACTTAAGCACTTTTGGAGAATTAGATCCAAATAGATCAAGTTCCAGGATCGGGTTGATCTATCCTTGGGCATTAAGACCTGATCTTATCAGCCGTGAAGAACAATTTGATCATTACGATTATGGTCCAGATCAGGAAGAATGGACAAAAGATGATCGTTATTTTTATTATGGCGCCAATACTGCGGAATCCTGTTTAACTTATTATACTCCTTCTTATAACACAGATTGGCAGCCCGTATCCATGGCAAGGATTAATTCTCATAACACGGATGTAAATGCTGGTGATTTATTTGGAGACACATATGTGACCGACCCGGGAGATACATACCCATTGCTAGCTCATTCTGGATATTCACAAACCTGGCCGAAAAAGTTAAACACCGCTACGGGCGATTATGAATCTTATTGGCCGGGATGGTGGGCACAGGATTATAATATCAATCTTGCTGGATGCTCGAATTCTCGGAAAGATCCAAATTGTTGGGAGGATGTGCCGGGTCGTTTTGTATCTGATATGGATGTCTATATGGAATTTGATGATCGTTGGGCTCATCGTGGCAACCAGGTGAATACCAATAATGAATATAATCAAACTGGGTATCCCATGGGATTACGGGTCATGTCCGCAGCACATTCTTATGGTGTCTCCTATGCGGAAGATATATTGTTTGTCACTGTGAAGGTGCGTAACGAAAGTGGGGATTGGTGTGCTGAAGACGAATATGGTGAACCGATTTTGGATGACCAGGGAAACCAGAAGTGTGGGGAAGGTATGATCATGCCTGATGGAACAAAACTGAATCGAGGCAAAGGGTTTAATTATAAAGGACTCACTCTAGGCTTTTGGATGGATGGAGTCATTTTGACCGGTGATAAATATGGTGATTATGGCTATTGGAGTAGCGCAGATGATTTCATGAAATATTATTGGGAGATCTTCGAGATCAATCATGAACGCTTGTTGATCAGTATGGCCATGATTGGGGATTATGATGGCGTCTCTTCCGGTGCCTATGGGTATGCTATGGATCCAAACTCACCAAATCCGGGAAATGAATTTGGATTAGTTGCTACACAATTATTGGATTCACCGAAGGCAACAGTGCCTGTAGATTTGGATAATGATGGTACAATTGACATTTTCCCAGGTGAACCATTAAAAATGACGGATTGGCACTGGCTGGATTGGTATGCCCGCCCTGGTGTGACTCATCCTGAAAGTCCCTCCGGAGATTGCTATGCGGGAACACCAGGATGTCCCCAAGCCAGAAATAAGGAAGAGCTATTCTATAAACTCATGGTGGGAGATACAGCGAATTTGAGTGATAATGAAAACGCTTGGCATTTCCACACGGATCATCCTGGGACAGATTTGGGTTCTGAACTAAATCCGCACTTTGATTCCTTGGAAGGGATAGAGGAAGAACCTTTATTTCAAAGACCACCAGACGGCGTTGATCCACTCATTCTTATGAACTGCGGTCCTTTTGATCTACCAGTAGGTCGTGAAGTTCCCTTTTCTTTTTGCATTATCTTTGGCCAGGATGAAAATGATTTGATTAACAATGCCAAATTTGCCCAAGTCATGTATAATTCACGATACCAGGGATTCACACCACCAACTCGCCCCACAGTCCATGCAGTACCCGAATCCGAGAAAGTTAAATTATATTGGAATAATGTTGCAGAATCTTCGGTAGATGTTGTGACTAGTTATGCCGATTTTGAAGGGTACAAAATATATAGGAGTTTGGACGGTGGAGAAACTTGGGGCTCAGCAAATGATATGATCTTTGATAGGGATGGTATTTTTGTTGGCTGGCGTCCTTTTAAACAATTTGATCTTTCTGCCGAAATGGATTCTTTATATTGTATCTATCAATTAGATGAAAACTGTGAATCAGAAGGGATTCGAGGGCATTCCATAAAAGGAGAAGATCCATATTTTCCGTGGTTCAACTTAGGAGAAGACACTGGTTTTGATATGATACGCCTGGACGAGCCATATGTGGTTGAAAGTGATACATTTTGGTATAAGTACGAAGACGATGCTGTTACTAACGGTGTAGAGTATACCTATTCTGTTGTGGCCTATGATATGGGTGTGGAGCCACCTTATAAAATAACTTATCATCAAGTCGGGGTTGGTCAGTATGAAACTGTGATCGATACAAATTATTCAAATCCCGATAAATGGGCAGATCCGGATGGTTATGGTTCTATCCAAAATTCAAAAGGGACAACCATTTTAGATCGGAATTTTGTCCAGATTTATCCTGGTGTTATACCTGAAACCAATTTGAAGCATGTAGGTGTTGTACCAAATCCGTATTTTGTAAGATCAAAATTCAAAGAAACAAAATATTTAAGACAGATCCGCTTTACTAATTTGACAAAAAGTTGTACTATCAAAATATTCACCATTACTGGCGAGCATGTAAATACCATTGAACATGAAAGTGAAAGTTCCGGAAATGCATGGTGGGATATGAGAACTGTGAATAATCAGGAAGTGGCACCGGGACTCTATATTTTTCATGTGATGAAAAAGGATGGTATAAGCCAAGATCCATTTATAGGGAAATTTGCCGTTATTCGATGAAATATCTTTTATTTATACTTTTTTTCTCATCTATTTTGATTTCCCAAACTAAACCTATCCAAGGGAGTGTTCTTGACGAGAAAGGAGACCCTCTATTCAATGTGAATGTTGTGTCAAAACCATCTAACACTGGTACTCAATCAGATGATAAAGGTGAATTTATTTTTAAAATTCCTATTGGTGACCTACAAATAATTCTAGATCATATTGGATATGAACAGGAAACATTAGATGCCATTCTTTTTAAAAATGGTACGAGCGTGACTTTAACGCCAAAAGTCCTAGAATTGAAACCGTTAGATGTGACAGGGGCAGGGCGAGAACAGTTTAGTCCATTTGAAACGAAGAATAGCGTCATTACCTTAGATGCAGAAGAATTAGTTGTTAGAGGATTTGTTGATATTGGAGATGCACTATTCTCCGAGCAATCTATCTCCATGAATGAAACGATGAATGGACAAAAGTCAATTTCAATTCGCGCATCAGCATCTGAAGAAATGATTTATCTTTATGACGGAATTCGCATAAATACCTTAGGCGATCCATTATTGGATTTATCTATTTTTTCAGCATCGGGGTTATCCGGGATAGAATTGGTGAAAGGTGGACATGAAAAAGGACTGTCATCATCCGGTACTATTAATTTTATACCAAAGTTGACTTATGGTTCTAGTGCATCATTCACCCAACAATTCGGAACTTACAACTACGGTGGATTTGATGGGTTTGGATCGATAGGGTCTTCACTTGTCTCATTAAATGGAGGCATAGGTGAAGGGCGATTCTCACAAATTTATGTTGATACTAAGAAACCGGAAATAACAACGAGTCACCAGCGACAGTTTGGACATCTTGGCATTAAGAATGGTCATAACCTTGAATTCCGATTCATGGGATTCAAGAATGGAAAACAATTCCAAAATTATCGAACTGGCAATTCCGTTTCGATTGATATGGAAAACGTTATCGGGAAAATAATTCATTTAAGTCCAATAGGTGGAGAGATCATTTTTTTTGGATTATTTCAAAATAATTTAGGCAGTGAGTTAACAAACTTTTATACAATTAATAAGGAAGATTCAAATAATGGTTTTGGTTTTTCTTTTGAGAAACCCATTCGGAGCGCAGTGGCTAAATTTAATGGAGAAACTAATTATTTAACATCAAACTGGGTTATCGATAGTTTAACTTTTATTACAGAAAGAGTTAATTCCATTTTCACCGGATCTTTTGAATTGGTTCAACCGGACATGAACCAAGGTATCCAATTGAGGGATGTAAAGATAGTTTTAAGTAAGCATCTCATTTCTGATATACCTGATTCATCCGTTGATGAAATAATGGATACGGAGACCTGGGATGAGTCAAGCTCAATGTTCACGGGGTCAATCGTTAGTAGCATGTCTCAAAAGCGAATCATGCTTTATACAAATCTAGGGAACGTATTTCGCCTACCAAGTTTAAATGAAAGATTTTCAAATCATATTCGTTCCACTAACCAGAGTACTATAGGGCTGATACCGGAATATAAAAAGCTATTTGAAATGGGGATCAAGATTGAGAATCAAAATGACCTTGAAAAACCAAACTATGCAATAAACATATCAGGATTTAATTACCACTATTCAAATAAGATAAAACAAGTCCAGTTGACTGGTGTCCCCATTCAGTTTCCAATAAATTTCGGTGAAGCAAGTCTGTCGGGTTTTGACTCAAATTTGTCATTTAGTTCCAAAACAGAATTATTTAATTTTTCATCATCCTACGCCTCTTATTATTTTTCGGATCCAATGGCATTCCAATTACAACCCGACAAGATGGTCCGAAATAAAATAACTTTAAAAATACGATGGTTTCAACTAAACCTTATCTATCGTTCAGAAAGCGCCCGCCAATTCACATCCATTAATTCAACAGGGACATTTCTTCATAATAGACTAGATGCGATCAACACCTATGATGCCAATTTGTCTTTAAAATTAAAGTTTCGAGATTACAAAGGGGCAATCAGTTTTTCGGGAAAAAACTTGAATAATGTATCACAGGAATTGAACGGGATTTCCCTTTATGACCGAAGATACAATCTGAATTTTGGACTTTCATGGAAATAAAGAACAAAACAATCATTCTCCTGTTAATCTCGTTCTTTTCCTGCACATCCAATCCGTTTTGGGAAGACTCCCCTACAATAGAAATGAAAATAACTGGGGAAGTGCTAACCGAGAATAACCAAACCAATGTTCCCGTCTCAGTCTGGTTGGAAACATTTGATCTATATACTACTACGGATTCCGTCGGCTATTTTTCATTTTCCATCACAAATTCTCAAACACCAAACGGAAGTATGAATGGGCCTGTAAATCTATATTTCTTTATTCATAATTACGAGTTGGATTCGGTCACTGCTTATTTTACCAATGGCATGTTTTCAAAAGAGCAGACCAATTTTTCAGAAGATGGAGAATTGCTAAACCCGGTGGAAATGAAAAAAATTCTATCAGGAGATGTTATACTTCACTTTAATAAAAATTCAATTCAAACCCGAGATACCTTACGGGTATCTTTTAATCTTGAAACCCATTCAGCTGTGTCAATAGATACCTACAAATACATTTTACAAGAGGACGGTTCTGATTTCCATTCGGGGTTGTTTTTCAGGTCGCTAACAGATAATGAGACTATTACTATTTATCGTTTCAATGGAACTGATCAATCTGGGAATAGTGTAGAAGACAAATTAAGAAATTTGACTTATGTAGAGAATGAATCTATTACATGGACATACTACCTTCTGAGTGATAGCCTAAATTTATCATCGGGTGATTATGAAGTATTGCCTTATCTATTAGTTAGACAGGATCAAATTCCCAATGGGCTCATTGAAGCGCTTGGAGGAGACTCAGCGTTTACTTTATCGGCATATTTTTTGGATTTGCCATTAGATATTTTACCGGATACACTTCAAATCAATTAATCAAAGAATAATTGAATATTTTTATTCCAAGGAATTAAAGAGTTGTCCTAAGTTATTAGGCTTATTTTTGTTAATTATTGGAGAACTTATGTCGGAAAACGTACACAAATTTACCGATCAAAATTTTGATTCAGATGTCTCTCAATCAGATATTCCAGTTTTAATTGACTTTTGGGCCACTTGGTGTGGACCCTGTAAAGCTATTGCACCTGTGATTGAGGAAATTGCAGGAGAATATAATGGAAAAGTCAAAGTTGGAAAGGTTGATGTGGATCAAAACCAAGATACTGCCATGAAATATGGTATAAGAAGTATTCCCACGCTTCTTATAATGAAAGATGGGAAAGTTGTAAATCAAATTGTTGGTGCTGTCCCTAAGGGGAATATCACTACAATGTTAGACGAAATTATTTAATTAGGAAACGAAAAGGGAAATGAAGCGGAAGGTCATTATTATTGGCTCTGGGCCTGCAGGACTCACTGCAGCTATTTATGCGGCGAGGGCAAACTTAGAGCCCCTAGTCTTCGAAGGTACCCAACCTGGCGGCCAGCTCACCATTACAACGGATGTTGAAAATTATCCAGGATTCCCTAATGGAATCATGGGACCGGATATGATGGATGAATTCAGAAAACAAGCACAACGTTTTGGTGCTGAATGCTTATTTAAAACAGTTGATAAAGTGGATTTTTCTGAACGTCCATATAAAGTTTGGGCTGATGGCAATGAATATTCCGCAGAAGCGATCATAATTTCAACCGGCGCCACTGCTCGTCTTCTTGGGCTCGAATCTGAGTCCGAATTGATGGGGCATGGTGTGTCAGCCTGTGCAACTTGCGATGGTTTTTTCTTTCGAGATAAAAAAGTGCTCGTAGTGGGTGGCGGTGATTCAGCCATGGAAGAAGCCACATTTTTAACCAAATTTGCATCCGAAGTTGTTTTAATTCATCGAAGAGATGAATTTCGTGCATCCAAGATCATGATTGATAGAGCCTTGGCAAATCCGAAGATATCAGTTGAGTACAATTCAAACGTGGATGATATCATCGGTACGAAAGAAACAGGTGTTACGGCAGTCAGGTTAATAGATACAATTTCAGGTGCAAAACGAGATGTCGTATGCGATGGAATCTTTATGGCAATTGGCCATATACCTAACACGAAATTGTTTAATGGATCCATTGATTTGGATAATGCAGGTTATATCATTACAAACTCAGATACTACTTATACTAATTTAGAAGGGGTATTCGCTTGTGGTGATGTACAAGACCATGTTTATCGACAAGCAGTAACTGCAGCAGGCACGGGATGTATGGCTGCAATTGATGCAGAACGTTGGCTCGAACAGGAAACTGAGTAATCGCTTAAAATATTTTCCCTTTTCCTCATTGGCAATAGCCTAAAAAGGAAAAGATAATGGCACAAACAAAAAGATTGATATTTAATGTCAATAACCTGGAGAAATCCTATGGTTCATACCAGGCATTAAAGATTGGAAAGCTCGAAATTCACCCCGGAACAATCTATGGTATTGTTGGTACTGTAGGCAGTGGAAAATCATCACTATTAAATATTCTTGCCGGTGTTGAAAAACAGTCAGCCGGTACTGTCCTCTATGATGATGAACCCTACCAGACAAACTGGTTAGGAAAGATCATTGTTCACGATGAAGTTTTCTATTCCAATAATTCTGAATTGGGTGCATCCAACCAAACTGTTTCAAACTATGTAGCACAAAAATTCGGAAAGAAAAAAAATGTGATAGAAAATAGATACTTTAATGGAGGAAGTTTTAGTAATCTATGGAACCGGAAGATTGGAAAAATTTCTCAGGGTGAACACCATTGGCTGGGGATGGTTTTTGCCTGTGAAACAGACCCACGAATTTTATTGATTGATGACTATGGAATATTTTTCAACACGAATATGGAAAAGGAATTCCGAAATCAACTTACTAAAATGAATCGAAATCTTGGTACGACACTTGTTTTGTCTTCACCGACTGATGTCCATTTGAAAAATTTTGCTTCCGTTTTGATCTATTTAGACAATGGACATATTTCTAAGATTAGACCAGGAATTTCCAGGAAACCGCAACGGAATCAAGGTAATCGAAGTAACAGAAACACCCGGAATCGTAGTAGGAGCAAAAATAGAAAGAGAGAGGAAAAATAGTTTTATCGTTCAATGATTTTTACTAACCTTTCAAGATTAAATCATTTATCAGATACTAATAATGAACATAAATGTCACTTCACTCCTAAATTCATTTACTGATAAGCATATTCTCGTTATCGGAGATGTGATGTTAGATAAGTATATTTTGGGAAGTGTCGATCGAATTTCGCCGGAAGCGCCGGTTCCGGTTGTACATATTGAAAAGACCGATCACCATTCTGGCGGTGCTGCTAATGTGGCTCGTAATATTCATGGACTGGGAGGAAAGGTAACTCTCATTGGATTGGTCGGGATGGACGACAGCGGGAAACAGCTTAAATCTATCCTGTCGGAGGATGATGGAATCTCCTGTCATTTATTGGCCGAAGTTCAACGGAAAACCATTGTAAAAACCCGGATTATTGCACAAGGGCAACAGGTGGTGAGATTAGATAGGGAAAATATTACTGCACCTTCTCATGAGACAATAGAATCGCTCAAACAGGCTATCTCAAATTCACTTGATGATATAGATGGTGTAATCCTACAAGATTACAATAAGGGTGTTTTTACAAAAGGTCTTATTCAATGGATCATGGACCAAACTCGTGAGAAATCTTTACCAGTTTATGTTGATCCAAAGAAGCAGCATTTTTCATTTTATTCTGGTGCTCGCTTGTTTAAGCCAAATTTATCAGAATTTTTTACCGAAATAGATGATGAAACCGATTTAGAAAAAGCAGGCGAATCTTTTCGTTCGCAACATGCATTTGACTTGCTCATGGTGACGCAAGGAGAAAAAGGGATGTCTCTTTTTTCGAAAGATAAGTTTTACCAGATTGATACGAAAGCCAGGGCTATTCATGATGTGTCTGGTGCAGGAGATACGGTCATTGCTACTTTTGCTTTGAGCGATGTATGCGGTTCTCCTCCAAATGATTCTGCCTGGCTTGCCAATTTAGCTGCTGGAAGAGTTTGTGAGGAAGTTGGTGTGGTTCCAATTGATACGAATTCTTTGATGGAAATTGTTAATCATCATCATGATTGAGTTTCAATTGAATGATATTTCGTTCCCTAATCTTTTTTCTATTCTTTACTCAACTTTCTCAACTGAACGGCCAACCCGATTCGCGGTTTCGCCCATTTGATTGGGTTTTGTACCGGGGCGCTGGTTCTATATCATCTATCACGGAAGGATTCACTTTTGCGTATATTGGCACTGAGATGGGCGGGTTAAAACGGTTCAATTTATATAGTAATAATTTTGAAGAGCCCATTACTACTGCTCAAGGACTTAAAGATAATCAAGTGACAGCCACCCATTTTGATTTGGGAACAGGACTGATCTGGGTTGCATCACCGCACTATGTGCAATATTCATTTTCTAGAGAAGGTGATTGGTATGCCAAAGAACTTCAAAATTTAGGACTTTCACGAAATGATAGGATTAATCGCATTGGATCCAGCGCCAATTATATTTGGCTTCAGGCAAGATCGTCTTATGTAAAGCTGGATCACTCTTCCGGTATTTTAGTAGGGATTTATCCAACGCCGGACGAATTAGATATTCATTGGAGCAGTGGACAATATGTTGGGCAATCCAATCTTCATGAAATATTCATGAATTATTCTGCTATGGATGGTTGGATTCTTAACGGAGATGAGTTTATTGACCATTTAGGCCGTAGGGTAGAAATCACCACTGGCTTGATAGCACGTCATGGTAATGTATTTGCTGGCGGTGGAGATGGAACCTTTTTCCATGGTACAACAACCATGGAAACATTTTTCCCCATGAAACTGGATATCTCTAATACGGATGTCGTTGGCTTATTTGATGATGGAAATGCCTTATGGATTGGGAGTTCTGATTTCGTTTCATCCAAGGGTGTTTCATGGCTAAACCCACAATCTAATGAATCCTTTGTTTATGAATTTGAAGGGACGATCAATATGAGCCCAACTCCTGTATATTCGATACATGTCTCCGATGGTGAACTTTGGGCTGGTGGAAAGGGAATAATATTGGTTTATGATATGAAAGATGATTACTGGCGCACTTTAGGAGAGGAGCGTGGCGTACCATCTGGAGTAATTTGGGATGTACATGGTGATTCCAGTTATATCTGGATCGCTTCATCTGTTGGTCTTCGACGAATTGAACGAGCAACTCGGCGAGAATCTCCCATTGGGATTGAAAATCTTTTTTTTAATATCCCTGTTTATGATATCGAAGGTGTAGATGATGATATTTGGATAGGTTCCAGATCCGGTGTATTTGTATTTAACCAACAGAACCCCCAGATTAGGCAGGCAAAGGATATTGGTAGAAAAGATTTCCCGGAATTAATGAATCGAATTACAGCAATAAAAGAATTTGAACGTGTAGTATATGTGGTGTGTGAGATGGGTATTGCTAAATTTGACTTGAAAGAACGTATTTGGGAACTTATTTTCCCGTCCACTATATATCATGCAAAGACTGTCTATTCTCTTACTGTTAATCAAAAACATATTTTTCTTGGCACCGAAAACGGGTTAGTTCGGATCAATAAAAAAACAGGGTTTACACGGGAATATTCATTCCCTTTTATTGGGCAGGTTAATGCAATGAATTTAAATGGAAAAACGCTTTGGCTTGGCTCATCTCAAGGTTTGGTAAAATTCAAATGGAAGAGGGATCTGTGATTAAAAATATTATTATATTCATTTTAGTTGTGTTAAGTAGCAACTTGAATGGCCAAAGTATTGGGCGATCAAAAAAGAAGAATTCAAATGTTGAAAAATTTGCTTTGGTCCCATTTGCGGAGGCGATTCATTCAGATTCAATTAAAGTTGTCACTTTTATCGAAATTCCCTTTTATTCACTTCAGTTTGTGAAAGATAAAGATGAGTTCAAAAGTGGATATCAGGCATCCATTGGAATGAGAGGGGAAAGCAGTGAAGATTTAGGGCATCAAGTTTGGACAGATACCATCAAGGTCAGTAATTATTCCTTTACAAAATCTGGTAAAAAAAATCGAAAACATTATTCGACTATTACTATTCCTATCGGTGGAAAGTATGAAGTCATTGGAGAGTTACAGGATAATGACACGCGGAAAAAGGGTATCCGAGTAAAGAAACTAAATTTTAAAGCATATTCTAAGTTACCCGTACTTATGCCTCCGATATTTTTATTAAACCTGGAAGGAGATTGGGGGTTTGAAACAGGGAAAATTCCCACAAACGGATTTAGAGTCCGAGAAATAGGGGATGGTATAGACTTAAAGGTATCCGGGTTTGTTGATTCTGGTGAATTTGATGTGGATATTTATTTATCAAATGGAACTACCATAGATTCACTTATGATGCAATTTTCAGGATACGGGGACTTAGGATATTTCAACGAAAATATATTTATCCCAGCCAATCAGTTAAAGTCTTTGAAAAATGATTTTAAAATCGTGCTGACTCAAAATGGCTCAACTGATATAAAAAAGACCGCATTTTCAACCTATAAACCAGGCATATCTAATTATGTTTATAATATTGATCTGGCACTAAGGCAAATGAAGTATGTGATGACTAATGATGAACGACTTCAATTAAAAAAGAAATCAAAAAAGGATAAGGAACAGCTATTTTATTTGTTTTGGAAGAGTAGAGATCCAACACCTGAAACAGAATATAATGAACTGATGGAAGAATATTATGGCCGTGTTTGGTATGCAAACGAACACTTTGATGCTTGGCAACCTGGATGGGAAACGGATCGTGGAATGATCTACGTCCTATTTGGTCCACCAGATGAAATCCAGCGAACACATTCATCAACGTCCACGTCTGCATTATATCAAACGTGGAGCTATTATAAAATCAGTAAACAATTCATATTTAAGGATATGAATGGTTTTGGGGATTTTCGATTGGAAACTCCATTTTTGGGAGCAGGGCTATGATTCTTGAACGCTTTTCCCATAGCGGTATTCAGTCATTTAAGAAATGTCCAGCACAGTTCAAATTCAGGTATATTGATCAAATATATAAAAAGGATGAAGGAATTGAAGCATTTCTAGGAAAACGAGTCCATGAATCTATCGAATACCTGTACGAGCTGGTCAAATCAGGTGTGATTCCAGTGGTGGATGAAATACTAAAAGTTCATAAATCCCTTTGGAAAGAAAAGTGGCATAAGCGCGTTGCCATCGTTTATCAGAATAAAACTGCCCGGGATTATTTTTATCTGGGAGAAGAATGCATCGCACGTTTTTACAGGCTTAATCATCCTTTTGGTGAACCAGTGCTGGCAAATGAGCACGAAATGGTATTTTTTTTGGACGATGATAAAAATTATAAAATAAAAGGTATTGTTGATCGGGTTGATCATGATGGTAAAGGCAATTGGGAGATTCATGATTATAAAACAGGAAAACGTGCTTTATCTCAAAAGGCTGCAGACAAAGACCATCAATTAGCATTATACCAAATTGGCCTTATGGCAGAGGTTGAAAATATAAAATCCGTGACATTGGTTTGGCATTTTATTCAGCATGGGATAAAAGTGGAATCAAAAAGAACTGATGAAGACATAAGAAAAGTCATCAATGAAACTAAAAATTCTATAGATGAAATACGGGAAAAATTAAGTAATGGCAGCGAATTCCCTCCTAAAAAATCTATTTTATGTAATTGGTGCTATTACTGGGAAGAATGTCCCGCCCAATATGGCTCAAATCCCTATATCCAATCCCAACCCTAAAATGGAATCATTTACTGAAGATGAATACCTGGCCATGACTAAATGAATTCATGTATCTATAGAATTAAATATTGCAAATCTTGATATATATTGAGATAGTGAATTGATTGTCAACCAAATAAATGGTAAGTATAAAGTAAAAAACGACCGGATGAAGCAATTGCAATCAAGTGTTGTGTTTGAACTAAATTAAATGGATCATTGGCCCGTAGTTCATATGAGACGGAAAAAATACTCGTGCTGATGCTCTTAGCAAAAATGGAATGCAAAAGGAACGGGAGAGTAAATAGTATAATTGTCCATTTATCTCGACGAGATTTTCACTGTAAATTAGACGTTCTTCTTTGATTCTTCTATTAGAAATTACAAGCCATGACAAACATTAAATTCCCAAATTTAATCAACTGGATTTCCGGTGATATTGCCATTGATCTAGGTACCGCAAATACCTTAATCTGGCTAAAGGGTCGTGGTATTGTAGTGAATGAGCCATCGATTGTTACGCGTAATGTTCATACTGATACCATTGTCGCAGTAGGGGATGAAGCCAAGGCAATGCTAGGGAGAACCCACCGTGAACTGGAAACAATTCGCCCGCTGCAAGATGGTGTAATTGCTGATTTTAAAATGACAGATGGTATGCTCCAAGGGTTTATTCGAAAGATTAACTTGAACCGTCTTGCTCGACCAAGAATGGTTATTTGCGTTCCATCTGGTGTAACAGAAGTGGAGCGCCGTGCTGTAAAAGATTCTGGTGAACGCGCCAATGCAAGAGAAGTTTATTTGATAGAAGAACCAGTAGCTGCCGCCATCGGAATTGGATTGGACATAAGTAAACCTGTGGGAAACATCATTGTTGATATTGGAGGTGGAACGACTGAGATCGCTGTTATTTCATTGAATGGCGTTGTTACGAAAGAAACAATTCGAATTGCTGGAGACGAAATGGATGAAGCAGTTTTGCAATGGTTTAGGAGTGAGCATAAACTCGAAATTGGTCTTGGTATGAGTGAAAATATTAAAAAATCTGTTGGGTCAGCCATGAAGATGAATTCTTCCGATATAGCAGTGAAAGGACGTGATCTCGTTTCTGGAATTCCCAAAACAATTGAAGTATCATCAGATGAAATTCGCCAGGCTTTGAAAGATCCAGTGAATCAAATAGTTGAAGCGGTAAAACGGTGCCTTGAACAAACACCACCCGAACTAGCAGCAGATATTCTTGAAAGGGGAATTATTCTTGCAGGAGGTGGCAGTTTATTGAAAGGTATAGATCAAATTATACGAGAACGGACAAATATTCCAGTAAATGTTTCTGAGGATCCGTTGCTCTCAGTAGTTAGGGGAACAGGTATGGTTTTGGAAAACCTAAAAAAATACGAAGCTGTACTTTTGTAAGGGTGTATGCGAGGGCTCTATCTTGCAATTGTTCGTAACAAAGATCATCTTCTTTTTGCCCTTGCTCTAGTCTTTTCCAGCTTCCTCCTATTAAATAGCGATGATCCCCGAATGCATGTGATTCGAGGGAAAGCGATCGATACAGTTGCATTCATCTCTTCACCTATGACCTGGGTGAAATCCCTTATGTTCCTAGAAGAAAAAAACCAACTTCTCAGGGAAAAAAATCTAGCCTTGTCTCTTCAAGTTGAATCAATGCTTAATCTTCAAAGAGAGAATGACCAATTATTGGACATGTTGGATTTTAAACGTCAGACTAAAATCATTCTTAAACCTGCGCGAGTCATAAATAAGGGAGTTCAATCTAATTTACTTTCCATTGTGATCGATGCTGGTGAAAGGGATGGTATTAAACCAAACCAGGCTGTCCTTACACCAAAAGGTGTGGTTGGAAAAACAATTCTGGCAGGAGAAACTGCTTCTATTGTTCAATTAATAACAGACGTGAACTACCGCTTAAGTGTTAGAATCTTACCTAGTGGAGCAACAGGCATTTTAAGATGGCTTGGAAAATCTGGAGGTCAGATTCGGGAAGTACAAAAAAATGTAGAGATTAATATTGGCGATAAGGTTATCACATCAGGATTCAGTGACATATATCCGGCAGGGCTCCCCGTTGGTAAAGTTGTAGGTGTCAATGATGAACGAGGTAGTTTTCAAAAAGTTATCAATGTCAATTCACCCAATGATTTGAGTGCCTTTCAATTTGTTTTTGTGATTATCGAGGATTCATATGAAATGGACTGATTTTGTTTTCTCGGGTTTATTAATTTGGATCGCTCAATTATTGCTTGCGGATTTTTTATCTATAGGGACAGTTAGACCAGATTTCCTTGTTATCCTAATATTGTATTGGTCTATTAAATATGGTCGAACTATCGGAACAATTTCAGGTTTTTTGATAGGATTATTAATTGATCTCTCAGGGGCAGCTTCATATTTCGGATTATCACCGTTGATTTATTCTGTTACTGGATATCTTGGTGGGTATCTCATGGGTACATATTCACGATTAAATCCGATTTACTTTTCGATATCCTGGGTTGCAATTCTTGTATTTCAATTTCTGATCTTTTGTGTAGTTCAATATCAAGATATTTGGATGATCAATCCGCAACTGTTTTGGGAAAAATGGCTCGGTACTACAATCTATACTTTAAGTTTTGCGGGTATCCTCCAAGTGATATACCCTTTACATAAAATCAACTGATGTTAAAGGCTGAAAATATTGTCTCCTTCCATCAATATTTGATTGCTATTGGAATAACTTGGTTTCTAATAATTGTTCTTTTAGCTCGATTTTTCCAGATACAGATTCTTGGTCATGATCGGTATCGAAAAAAAGCAAATACGAATCGTATCAGGAAAATTACGACCACCGCACCACGTGGTCTTATTCTTGATAGGAATGGGCAAATTTTGGTAGATAATCTTCCAACATATGTCTTAACTGCAATCCCTGGCGAACTCTCACAAAAAGGAGAAAAATTTGGACTAATTTCAAAAACTATTGGATTGGATTCAACAATAGTATCGAGAAATTATAAAAAATATTACCGGGGGAGATTTATCTCGACTCGATTAGCAAAAGACTTGACATTTCATCAGATTTCAAAATTAGAAGAAAACAAACTCAATCTTGAAGGGATCTATTATCAGCAGTTTCCTGAAAGGTATTTTCCATCAGCAGTTCGAGCTTCTCATATTTTGGGGTATGTCAAGGAAGTGGATAAGTCCGTCCGGGCAGCTATTAAAAATAAAAGTGAATATGAATTAGGGGACATGATTGGATGGAATGGATTGGAAAAAAAATATGAATCCTATTTAAAAGGGGAGCGAGGTGTCTATTTTTATGAAGTGGATGCATTGGGTAGGGAAGTGGGTTATGTTGAAGATTTACCGCCCAAAAGGCCGGAACCAGGACAGAATATTATAACGACACTTGATATCAATATCCAAAAAAAACTTGAAAATATCATGGAAGGAAGCCGAGGTGTTATTTTGGTGGGAATCCCTGAAACAGGTGAAATATTAGGTGCGGTGAGTGCACCGGATTTTAAACCAGATCTGTTTACCGGGCTTATGTTAGAACAAGATTGGCAAAATATCCTTAAACACCCTGATAAACCTTTAATCAACCGGTTTAACCAGGGATTGTATCCTCCAGGATCCATTGTAAAAATGATTACAGCAGTAACTTTATTAAACAATCAAAAATTTGACCCGGAAGTCGAACAAATGTGCGAAGGATCTTATCAGTTTGGAGATAGAATTTTTGGATGTTGGTTAGATTTGGGGCACGGTGGAATGAATTTGACATCTGCTATGTTAAATTCTTGTGATGTGTATTTTTATAAATCTACCCATTATTTTGATCTCGATATGCTTTCTAATTCGTTTCGTAAATTTGGGTTTGGACAGCCAACCCAAATTGATATTTCCGGTGAATCTAGAGGCCTTGTTCCCACCGCCAGTTTTATGAATAAACGTTATGGAAGATACGGCTGGAGTAAAGGTGCACTTTTAAATATTTCTATTGGGCAAGGTGAATTATTGGTGACGCCTATTCAAGTTTTTAATTATGTGAATTTGCTTGCAACAAGAGGGTTAGCACAAACTCCACATTTTGTGAGAGTTGATCAATTACCTGAAAATATTCATCCAAATTTTGAATCAAACATATGGGACAGAATTGTTTCAGATATGAGGGCTGTAATAGCAGATGAAAAAGGCACTGGTAAAAACGCTCAGCCTAATGTGCCCGGTTTTAAAGTTTTTGGAAAAACCGGCACCGCGGAAAATTCACATGGTGAAAATCATGCATGGTTTTTAGGTTGGGCCGAGTATTACGATAAAAAATATTCAATTGTTGTGCTTGTGGAAAATGGTGGGTCTGGAGGAACTATCGCTGCTCCTATAGCGCACCAAGTATTCTCACAAATAATCAATTATAATGATATGGCTACAAGATGATACGGTCTCAATCATTTGAATTGAAAGATCTTCCCATCAAGATCATTTGGGCTGTTGTATTCCTGTCAACGATTGGTCTCATAGTTTTAAAGAGTATTTCCCAGCATCATATCGGTGGTGTTTTTCAAAATCCATTCTCAAAACAATTATTATTTATGGTTCCATCGGTCATAGGTGCTATAACCATTTTATTTATTCCCCGGTATACTATTCATAAATATGCTTATGCGCTTTACGCCATTAGTATTGTTTTTGTGATCTTACCATTTTTTGGTAGTCCCCATGCAGGAACATATCGCTGGTTGAATATTGGGTTGCCATTTGCCATTCAACCCAGTGAATTTGCGAAAATTTTCACAGCAATTGCCTTGGCACGTTATTTATCCGATCATAATCTCGAAATGAAATATTTTATATCCATTATTATTCCTATTATTTTAGTTTTGATTCCCACCTCTATTGTAATGAATCAACCTGATTTAGGAACTGCCATTGTGATATTGGCGCCTGTTTTGCCTATGTTATATTGGTCCGGCGCACGTCCTTTTTATCTTTTTCTTTTGTTGGCCCCCTTATTGAGTATGTTGATGGCTTTTCACAATATGGCATTTACAATTTGGGCTATTGTTTTGGGTGTCACCATTTTTATAGCAAGACCCAAACCAATTATGTCATTTGGACTCTTTTTTGGAAATATTTTCATCGGACTTCTATCACCTTTTTTATGGAATTCATTAACGAATTATCAACAAAATCGAATTTTGACCTTTATAAACCCGGAAAAGGATCCGCTGGGTGCCGCTTATCAGATCATTCAAAGTAAAACAGCTATCGGTTCTGGAGGATTATTTGGCAAAGGCTGGGGAGATGGCACCCAGACCCATTTAAAATTTTTACCTGTGCAGGAGTCCGATTTTATATTATCTGTTATAGGGGAAGAGTTGGGGTTTGTAACTATATCTGTCATACTTATAGTATTTGGATATTTAATAGTACAGGTTATGAAACAGTCTTTCTTATCAAAGGATCGATTTTCCAGCCTTGCGTTGATTGGTTTCGCAACAATTTTTTTATCACATGTTTTCGTGAATACAGCCATGACAGTTGGGCTGATTCCAGTGAAGGGGTTGCCTTTTCCATTTATTTCTGCTGGGGGATCTTTTTTGATAGCATGCTACCTAATGTTTGGTTTGATTTTAAAACTTAGTGTGAACTATTCAGACTGATAAACTTATTTGAAGGATGATTAACAAATGGTAAATTGGTCGTCAGTTTGGCGAACAAAAAGGGCTAAAATATGACAATTCGTTCCACATACGAACATATAATACTTTTCTCATTCATATCACTAACATCCTTTGCCCTTGGGCAAAGCGATTCAGGCAGAGAACTTCGACGATTAAATGCGAAGATTGACCGAGTTCGTGTTCAAGTAGATTCTTTACAATTGGATAATCAGATTCTGCTACCTGAACTGATGTCTGCTTTTAAGCAGGCAGTTAAAAGTAAGGCACAACAAGATTCTATTACATTGGTAATTTTGAAGAGAATCAATACCTTGAGCAATAAAATATCCAATCTCGAAAATCAATCACGTTATATGGATAGTACTGCACTAGAAATATTTAATAAATTAGTTCTTATAGAAAATAAGATCGTAACATTAACGAATAGTTATAGTGAAATGGCTCAACTAAAATCTGGGGCCCCTTTATCGGATGAGCCAAAATTCAATTCTGCACAATACAAACAGACCTATATGACAAGTCTGGGGCATTTCCAAAACCAAGAATTTGATGATGCCATTGTCGGATTTAAAGAATTAGTGTCTTCTGATGCAACAAATGATTTAGCAGATAATAGTCAATATTGGTTGGCTGAATGTTATTATTCACAAAAAGAATTCAAAAGAGCAATTGCTGAGTTTGAAAAGGTTTTTACTTATTCTGGGACAGATAAGGACGATGATGCACAATTAAAGATTGGTTTGTCCTACCAGAGTATGGGGAATGTAAATAAAGCTCGTGAAGAGTTTCAGCGTATGATAGATTATTTTCCTGGAAGTGAATATTATCCAAAAGCCAAAGACGCACTAAAACAGTTATCTATAAATTAAAATCTTAATTAATACCTAATGCCAAAAAAACTTTATTTTTTGACAACGGAGATTACTCCGTTTGCCAACGTCTCCGACTTAGGAGAATTTTCAACAAAAGTGCCACTTGCTCTTCAAGAAAAGGGGCATGATATTCGAACCATTATTCCAAAATATGGTTATGTAAGTGAAAGAAAATATATTTTAAGAGAAGTGATACGGCTGAGAGATATCCCTTTTCAATTTGATGGTGAAGAAATTAGTGTTAGTGCAAAGAGTGCTTTCATTCCTAAAACCAGAGTGCAAGTTTATTTTCTAGAAGATGATTTTTGGTTTAAACCTCTTACAAATCTGGTTTATAAATCAAAAAATGGCCGTGTATTAGCAGATAATGGGGAACGATATGGTTTTTTTGCAAAAGCTGTCCTAAGTACTCTGCCTCATCTTTTTTGGGCGCCGGATATATTTATTTGTAATGGATGGCAAAGTGCGATGGTTCCGGGAATGTATAAGAAACATTTTGAAGGAATTAATGAATTTTATGAAAATATTAAAACAGTCATGGTGATCCACGATCTTAATGAATACTCTAAGGTATCTCGTGCTGACTTTAAAAAAGCAGAAGTGCCAATTGATTCATCTCTAAAAGGTAAAATGCTTAATGTATATGATGTAGCATCCTTTGAAGCTGATGCAATCATTATTTTTGATAAACCATCATCAATAATTTCTAAAAAATTATTAAAACAACCAGGTTTAAAAGCTAATAAGAAAAAAATCTCTGTAATCCAGTGGTCTGATGATGAAATGCCTGACTATGGTGCGATTGCAAAGAAAATGGATAAAGTTTTAGAGAAACTTTCCCACTGATTTATCATATAAGTAGTCTTAAATGAAATCACTATTTTTTAATATGAACCTCCTAGGGGTTTTTATTCTCAGCATTTCGTCTTGGCAATGCGAGGATAATCGAATTGAAGCTGATCTGTCCCATCTGCTCTTATCAATGGATACAGTCTCAATTGATTTAATTTCTTTCAGTTCTTATAGGGTTGCACCAAATCTTGGCTCTAATGATAGGTTGTATTTAGGCACAAAGAATTCCTTGGATGTGCCTTTAGCTTTTATTGGGATTAAAGACCATTATTATTGGAGCAATTCTTTAGATTCAACAGTTACCGTTGACAGTCTTCATTTTATATTATATTCCAGTGATAGTTTGTTGACACAGACATCCACTCCAAATCTATATTTTAACCCTGATTCTCAGTTTAATGAATCTAAAAGTACCTACCTTGATTTTGTAGGATATTCTATAGCCGATTGGGAAAGCATAGGTCAGCCAAACGTTATTGTTAACACAGATACCAGCGGCATATTTACATATACAGAATTGGTCTGGGATATTATGAGTATTGATTCAATGTTAACTGATACAGTTGATTCAAACCTTATTAGGAATTTCGCTATCCAATTGAATAACAGTGATACAAACTTTATTGAATTATTTAGTCGGGAAGCCACATCGGGTGATGGGCCAATGGATCCCAAAGTGAAAATGTATTATCGACAAAATATTGAGATCAACGAGGATTCTACTTTCCTCGACACGTCTAATGTTACGATCTATTCTTTTGGGGATATCTCAATTATTGACCCAGGTTCTATCGATGCAGAATCAATTAATCTTG